>JAJYGO010000471.1 GCA_021785115.1 Chloroflexota bacterium
GATCTCTTCCTCCTCCCGGTCCTCGCCCCGTTCGCGCTGCTGCCGCAGGGCCCGGTCACCCTGGGCTGGGCGCTCGTGTGCATGGTGGCCGCCGCCTGGGCCTGCCGGCGGCTCGGGATTCCCTGGTGGGCATGGCCGTTCGCATTCGCCTGGCCACCGTTCGCCGAGGCGCTGCTCGGGCTCAACGTCCAGGTCCTGCTCTTCGCCGCCTTCGTGGCGCTCTTCTTCGATGGCCCAGGGGGCGCCGCCCGGGTGCGCGATCACGAGCTGGCCGGAGCCGCGAAACCCCGGCCGGCGATCGTGGACGGCGCCCTCGGCGTCTTCGTCGCCATCCTGAAGACGTCCCAGGTCCACCCGTGGATCTACCTGCTGCGGCGCCGCCGGCGCGCCGCCCTCCTGGGCGTGGCTGCAGCCGCGGTCTTCGTGCTCGCCACGTTCCCGCTGACGGGTCTGGGCCTCTGGATCGACTGGCTGGAGCAGGTGCGACGCGCTGCCCGGCCCGGCCTCGACGTGGGCGGGATTTCCCTGCAACACCTGGTCCCACTGCCGCTCGGGCTGGCCCTGTCGGCCGCGACGGTGCTCCTCGTGTTCGCGGTTCCGCGCCGGCACGCGGGGGCCTGGATCGGCATCCTGACCCTCGTCGGCTCACCCGACCTCCACGTGTTCGGGCTGCTCTTCGCGCTCCCGGCGATGCTGACGGTCCGCCGGGAGATCGGGTTGGCGGCCGCCTTCGCGATCGGTCTCTTCACCACCGAGGGATCGTGGGCCGGCGTCGTCCTGGTTGCGGGCGCACTCCTGCTCGCCGCTCGCTACCCGTCACTGCTCGAGCCCGGGGCGGCTATGCCTTCGGGCGCGCGGTCAGGTACAGGCTGAAGGCGCCGACGGCCACGACCGCTGCGAACAGGAAGATCCCGGCGCCGCCAGCCGGCAGGCCTGCGCTCACGAGGAGCCACGCCAGCACCAGGGCCACGATGGGGCCCAGGAACAGCTCGGGCCGGTCGCCCACGAGGAAGTCGTACCAGAAGGCGCCGAACGAGCGCAGGTAGTGCATGGCGCTACTCCCCGACCGTCGCCGGCGCGACCACGAGGCGCGTCCGCAGCAGCGAGCGCACCGCCCAGACGCCGGCCAGGCTCACCACCAGGTAGGCCGCCAGGAGCACGAGCAGCACGGCGTCGCTGCCGGGCCACGCGATCCCGATCCCCTCGCCCGCCCAGAACGTGCCGAAGGTGACGAGCATGAGACCGACGGCGTACTTCAGGCCGTTCTCCGGCACGCGGGCGAGCGGCCGGTGCAGCGAGGCACCGACGGCCAGGACCAGCACGCCGGCCACGGCGGCACCGAGCGCGGCGGGGCCGAGCTGCCCGGCCGAGGCGCCGAAGGTGACCACGATGAACGCGACCTCGAGCCCCTCGAGGAGGACGCCCTTGAAGGCCACCGTGAAGCTGATCCAGTCCATGCCCTTCGCGGGGACCGGCGGCTCCTCCGTGAGCTGCGCGATCTCGCGCCGGTAGATTGCGGCTTCGTCGTGCTTGGCCCTGGCCCCCGTGGCCCGCAGCATCGCCTTGCACAGCCACTGCAGCCCGTAGATGAGGAGGAAGGTGCCGACCACGAGGCGCAGGGTCCCGATCGGCACGAGCAGGACGATGGCGGTGCCGAACACGCCGACGATGATCGCGAGGGCGAGCGTGGCGGCGCCCACCCCGATCAGCGTCGAGCGCCACTGGCGCGTGACGCCGACGGCCAGGACGATGGTGAGGGCCTCCACGAACTCCACCACGGAGGCCAGGAAGGCCGGCACCGCGGCCACGAGCGTCTGCATCAAGTCTCCTGTTGTAATAGCTGCTACATCTCCACGCATGCTACAGACAAACGCCTTGCCGGGTCAAGCCTGCGCGGTGGCGAGGTCGTATCATCCGCGGAACGCCGATCCGCGTAGCCAGCGGGCGTTGTCCGTTCCCGCAGAGGCGGCACGCGTGAGGGGTCGGCCAGGACGGCCGAACGCAGGGAGGACCGGAGCTCGATGGCGGGATCGCCGCGTCCACGCTTCGTGGTGCTGGTCTACCGGGTGCCGGCGAAGCCCTCCGCAAACCGGGTCTACGTGTGGCGGATGCTGAAGAAGGTGGGCGCGGTCTACCTGCAGCAGTCGGTGTGCGTCTTCCCGCAGAACACCCGTGTCGCCCGCGACCTGCAGCCGATCCTGCGGAGGATCACGGATTCCGCTGGCGAGTACCACCTGCTGCCGCTCCGCACGCTCCCGCCCGAGGAGGAACGCAAGCTCGTCGCGCAGTTCGTGGAGCAGGCCGCGCGCCACTACGCGGAGATCATCGAGAACTGCGAGGTCGACTTCGTCAAGGAGATCGAGTTCGAGACGTTCCGGCAGAACTTCACCTACGAGGAGGCGGAGGAGATCCGCAGCGAGTACGAGAAGGTCTGCGGCTGGTTCACCCGTGTCCGGGAGCGTGACTGGTTCGGCGCACCCAACCAGCAGGACGCGCGCGCATGGCTGGATCGCTGCACGACCCTGCTCGAGCAGTTCGAGGCGCGCGTCTTCGAGATGCAGACGAGCGAGGCCGGTGCCCCCTCTCTGACGCCGCGCAGACGCAGGCGCAGTCCCCGCGCCCCCCGCGCCGCTGCGCCCTCGCAGGCCGCCGACCGAGCTCACGAGGCCTGACGTCCTGCCGCGCCAGGAGGCCCCGGCACGAGCGAGGACGAATCGGCCCGGCCCACGTCGACCGGCGGTTCATCCGGGAAGAAGAAGCACCCGCTGGCGTCCAGGTCCAGGCCCACGACGTCGCCGCGATTCCAGCGGCGCTCGTCGTGTATGCCAACGAGACGGTCGCCCCATGGCAGATCGACGGCGTGGTCATAGCCCCGGCCGCGGAACGCCGTGTCGGAAACCCGGCCCCTGATCGCCGACCCTGACGGCGGGCCCGCGCGCACGGCCGCGTGGCGCAACAGGATGCGCCCTGCGGTCCCGGGCGCCACGTCCGCGGATGCGGGAGCGGCGGCGATCGCGTGCGCACCGGTCGCGCCAAGGCGAACCCGCACGAAGCCGGGGCCCGCCGGACCCTCGGCCGTTGCTGGCAACTCGCCCGCCAGTCCGGTGAAGTGCGCCACGAACGGGGTCGCCGGCCGGAAGTACACGTCCTCCGGCGCGCCCAGCTGCACCAGCCGGCCGTCCTGGAGCACCCCGATCCGGTCGGCGAGCGCGAACGCCTCTGCCTGGTCGTGGGTGATGTAGATGGCGGTCGCGGCTGCCTCGCGGGCGAGCGTCGCGATTTCCACACGCAGCTCCTCTCGCAGGCCGGCGTCGAGGTTGGACAGCGGCTCGTCGAACAGCAGAAGTCCCGTGCCGGCCGCGAGTGCGCGGGCAAGCGACACGCGCTGCTGCTCCCCGCCCGAGAGCTCGTTCGGGAACCGCTCGCCGAGGCCGGCGAGCCCCACGCGCTGGAGCAGCCCGCGGCTCCGGCGCGCTACGTCCGCCTTCGGCAGCCGGAGGCGAGCCAGGGCGAAGGCGACATTCTGCTCGGCGGACAGGTGCGGCCACAGCGCGTAGTCCTGGAAGACCATAGAGAGATCGCGGCGCTCCGGCGCCAGGTGGTGCCGCTCCCCGTCCGCGACGAGCCGCTCGCCGATCGCGATTCGACCAGCCGAGAGCCGCTCGATGCCCGCCAGGCAGCGCAGCAGCGTCGTCTTGCCCGACCCCGAGGGACCGAGGAGCACCAGAAAGGAGCCGGGCTCGACCGCGAGCGAGACCCGGTCGAGCGCGGTCTTCATGCCGAAACGCTTGGTCGCCCCTTCGATCACGACGCCAGGCGCGGCGACTCGCCGGCCCTCGGGCCCTCGCGCGATGCCGTTCGCCGCAACTGCGATCATGGCGTCGCCCCGAGCGAACGGCGCCACCCCTTCGGCGTCAGCAGTGCGAACAGGGCGAGGCCGACCAGGATCACGGCGAACTCCTCGGCGAGCGCGACGACCGTCATCGCCGTGCCGGTGTCGTAGTGATACCCGGCCACGTACGAGTTGATGGCCACCGAGACGGGGGGCGACCCCGGCGGGTACAGCAGCTGGGAGACGGGCAGTTCGAGAAGGGTCTTCGCGAACGTCAGCAGCCCGGCCCAGAGCAGGATGCGCGAGAGGACAGGCAGCACCGCCCTGCGCCACGCCGACGCGGCCGAGCTCCCGTGGACCCGGGCCGCCTGGACGAGCGAATCCTGCAACTGGGACACCGGGCTCACCATCAGCCGGGCCTGGCTGGGCAGGGCCGTCGCCACGTACCCCATGATCAACAAGGGCGTGGTCTCGTAGAGGTCCAACCCGAGGTTGCCGAGCAGCGGCAGGTTGTACGCGAAGATGTAGCCCGCGGCCAGGACGATCCCGGGCAGCGCGACCGAGCCCAGCAGCACGAGGTCCGTCAGGCGAGCCAGGCGACCGGCGCCACGGGCGGTCAGGAGGCGCGCCACGGCGAGCCCCAGGATCATCGTCACGAGCGCGGTCACAGCCGCCATGCCGGTCGAGAAGGCGAGCGGCGCCGCCAGACCGGCATCGCCGGCGAAGACCGACCGGTAGCTGTCGAGCGTCAGCGAGGACACGGAGACGTCCGAGCCGAATCCCTTCAGCAGCGAGGCGACCAGCGCGCCAACGATCGGCGCCCCGAGGGCGAGTCCGAAGAGCAGGGCGGTCGCGCCCGCAAAGGAGATCCGTACGACCGGCGAAAGGTGCGTGCGCGTTGCGGGACGCGTGCGACCCGACACGACGGCGTAGGTGCGCCCTCGCAGCGCCCAGGCCTGTACCCCGATCGGGATGGCGGCCGACGCGACGAGCAGGCAGCCGATGGCGCCGGCCAGCCCAAAATCCGCCGGGTTGTTGTCGATCGCCTGGAAGAGCACGTAGGTGGCGACGGGGAAGTGAGCGTTGGCGGCCAGCGTGGACGCCACCCCGAAGTCGCTCATGGATTCAGCGAACACGATGGCGGCCGCGGAGAGCAGCCCCGGGCCGAGGATCGGGAGCATGACCCGCGTCGTGCGCCACCTGCCCGCGCCGTGCACGCGTGCCGCCTCCTCGAACTCCGATCCCAGGTGGAGCAGCGCGGCCGCAATCGTGATGTACGCGTACGGCAGCGCCGACATCGCCAGGACGACGACGACTCCGACCGGGCCGAAGAACACCCCATACAGCGGCGACGCGTCGATGCCGAACTGGGACAGCACCCCCTGCGGCTGGAGCAGGTACTCCCAGCCCTCCGCGGCGAGGAAGGTCGGAACGAGCAGCAGGGCCCACATGAGGATCGGCCACAGCCGCCGCCCGGGCAGGTCGGTGCGCTGCACGCCCCATGCCAGGGATCCGCCGATCGCCACGCAGAGAACGGACGTCGCGGCACTCACGCCGAGCGAATCGGCAACCCCCTGGAGGGTGGCCCCCGAGAAGGCGTTCGCGAAGTTGCCGAGCGTGAACCACTGATCGCCCGCGTCGAACAGCCGCGGCGAGAATGCCTGCGCCAGGAACGCTGCCATCGGCAGGATGAGCAGCGCGCCCAGCGCGACCCACAGCACGGCCGAGCCCGCGACCAGGCCTCCACGGTCGAGCAGCCGCGCTCGCCCGTGGAGGCGAATCCGCGCCGCCGAACCCGCGGCGGTCACCGTCGTGACGGTGCCGACGGCAACCCCCGAGCCCGATGGCCCGGTCGGCAAGCCGCGCCGACCGGGCCACGCAGGCCCCATCCGTCCCAGACGGTGGATCACTGCGCGACGTTGTCGGTGAACCACGTGTTGATGGCGTTCTCGCGCGATCCCCACTGGGCCGGGTCGATCGGCCTGGCCGGGACGCTCGAGAGCGCAGGCAGCTGCGGCAGCGGCTGGACACCCTCCACCACCGGCCAGTAGAGCGAGTCGCCGCTGGGATCGCCCGACTCCATCACCGACTGGCCCGGCGCAGACAGCACGAAGGCCGCGAACTGCTCAGCCTCCGCGATGGCCTGCGGCGATGCCTTGGCGTCGATGCCGATCACGCTCGGGATGGGTGTCACGGGCGAGATGAACGCCGTCTTCAGCGAGGGGTCCTTGGCCTCGGCACCGATCCCAGCCGAGCTCTGGATCAGCGCGATCCTGATCTGTCCGCCCTCGAGCGCGTGCAGCGTGTCGCCATTCGTCTGGTTCACCTTGAGGCCGTTCGCCTTGAGCTTCTGCAGGAACGCCTCGCCCTGCGACACCCCACCCAGGTAGTTGAAGAGTCCGGCGACAAACGGGTACGTGGGTCCCGAGACGGCGGGGGCGTTCATGCCGACCTGGCCCTTCCACGCTGGCGAGAGAAGGGCGTTCCAGCTCGTCGGCGGGGCGCTCACGTTCTTCGAGCTGTAGACGACGGTTCCCGCCATCGTTACGCCGGTGGGTACGTAGCTCCTGTCCGATGGGATGAGCGAGGAGCCGAGCGCGTTGAATGCCACGCTCGGCTCGTATCCCTTGACCAGGTAGCCCTGCTGGTCCAGCGAGGCGAACGCCTCGTCCCCGTCCACCCACAGCACGTCCCAGCGGGGGTTGCTCTTCTCCGCCTGCACCTTCACGAGCAGCGGGCCCGTGCTGTCGTCGACCAGCTGGACGGGGATGCCGGTGGCGGCCTGGAACGCCTTGGTCATCGCAGAGTCGTACCCCTGCGCGGAGTACACGACGAGCGGCACGGGCGCCGGGGTGGGCGTCGCGGCCGGCGCAACGCTGGCGGCGGCAGCAGCGAGGCTTCCGCCTCCCGTCGCGGCGGGCGCGACTGTGGCGATCGACGGCGGAGCGGCGGTGGATGCCGGATTGGTCACGGTTCCGCTGCAGGCCGCGAAGACCACGGCGCCTGCCGCGACGATGGCGGCGACCCGCCGACCTGATGCACCCGCGGGCCGGCCGGGCCAGACCGCCAGGGCGCGTCGCAGGCCGTCGCGACCCGATGATGCGCCGAAGCCACGGTGGGAAGACACGATGGACCCTCCTCGAACTGGACGAGTTTCAGGCGAGCGGGTCCAGTTAGCCCGAACTTCCAGCGCCCTTTCCGATGTGCGTGTGAACTTCTGATCAGCCCCCGATCAGCGCGCGGGCAGGCGCCGCCACAGCGGCCGTGCGGGCGTATAGCTCCTCCTCGCGGCGCCACCGTTCGGCGTGCGCAATGGCGCGGGCGTGGTCGTTCTCACGGGGGAGCCTGGCGAGGAGGCGGAGGCCGGCCGCGAATCCGACGATGAGGATGAGCGAGACACCGGTCGCGGCCAGGCGACCGAGCATGTGGCGGCTACCCGAACCACAGCGCGATATCAGCATCGGAGGGCGCGCCGCCGGGAGGCGAGCCGGCAGAATCGTCGCGACCAGGAGGCCGCCGTGTCACCTCGTGCGAGCTTCGCGTCGCGCACGGCGTCTCATGGACCGCTGCCGTGGGCCGCTGCGTATCCTCGATCGGCGCTCCACCCTCGTCCGGGGCCACGTCGCGGCCACCGGCCGCAGCCACGCAGTGCTCGCTCATGTCCGCAGGATGGCGCTGCCGTGTGAGCGGCGTGTTGCGGGACTGTGAACTCTGGAGCACCAGCATTGCTGGTAGGCGAGGTCGGTCGGTACACGAACCGGGCGGCCGGGTCGATTCTGCGGTCGCTAGCGGTCGGTCGGCGCACGCCTCGCCGCTGATCTGGTCGGGGCGAGAGGACTCGGGCCAACACTTTACGAGCAATCGTCCGGATCGCGACGCGCCACCCTCTACGCGACCTGGCGGCCGTCAGCTGACTCCCTCGCTACGGAACTGCCGGCGACTGTGCCAAGCTGCGCCCGGACTCCATCACGCCGGCGGCCCGGCCGACTGCAACGGCTGGGGCAGAGCCTCGCCGCTACTGCGTTGGTCTGCCCGTCCACCGCCGCGCCCGGACGAGATGGCCGCGGCCAGCTGGTCGGCCTCCACATGGCCCAGTGTCTGGATCCTCGCGCCAGCAGTCGAGAGCCGCTCGACCCCGCCTGACGCCAGACCTGGTACCGCTCGGGTGGGCAGGGGCGCACCCGCCCGAACAGGTCTGGGCCGATCGTCTAAAGGTTGTTAGCTTGGTCAAGCATTCTAGGAGATTCCGATGATGCCGGAGGGAGCCGACCTGTGAGACGAGTTCTGCCGGGGATACTCGCCGCGCTGCTTACTGCGCTTGGCCTACTGACTCTGCCCGCTTCGCCGGTGGCCGCGCTTGTCGCAATACCCGGACACAGCATGAGCTACTACGTCACAACCATCAGCGAATCGTCCGCATACAATGCTGGCCTTGCCTACGGGCAGGGAGTCGCGGCCGGAACGTATGCCCAGACTTCCCTCGTGATTCTCGCCATGGGGGCGCCCGCGTCTCAGACCAACAACGGGACTACGACCTACGGGGTGATCCTGTACGGGACCGGCGCGTTCGAGAGCACGCAGTATGTCGCGCAGGTCGCAGACTACTTCGCGAAGGGCTTCTACTATGGCACAGGCTCCGATACGACGGCCTTCCTTTACGAAGGCATCGGCGCCAATACCAACAGTCCGGTCGTAGGATCCAACCACGGCGCGGCGTGGGCAGGAATGGTCACCAACGTCAACTCCTATCTATCCACCTACGGCTACTCCGCCCAGGCGAGCGCTTATGGCGCATTCGATATCGAGTCGACGTGGCCTAGCGGCTACAACGCATCCTTCTCGGCTGTGAAGGCCGAAGTTGACGCGTTCGCCAGTGGGGGCTCCGCCCTCTTTTACAACTACGGATCAGCCAACGGTTGCCCCATCGAAGTTTACAACGACGCCACGTGCTCAGATTCGGCTTCACCGCATTGGACCCAGAACAACTACTACTACGTGTCGTGGGCCGGCGCGGCCCTACCGTTGCCAGAGAACTACAACACAACCCTTGTGAATCCAATGCCGCCACCCAACACAGGGTGGACGAGCAGCTACAACGCGATGCAGTGGGCCGCGATTGCCGAGTACGCATACTCTTCCCTAGGGCAAACGATGGCATTCTCGGGATCGTTGAGTCAAGACTATAAGTGCAACACCCAAGGGTATTCCTGCTCAGGGACGAATCTGACCTACGACAAGTCGTACCAGTACCTCTACTACGCTCTCAACGATTACGGTGGATTGCAGCAGACGCCGTTCGCCGCGACTGACTTCAAGCAGGGGTGGTGATCAAGTGAGTAACCGCACCCAGCCAGCACATTCGCAAGGGCTGTCGCCGTCAGATGCTCGAGCAAGGAGGCGTCTCTTCATCGGGATGACCGTTGCCCTGATCGCTGTTGCTGCAGGCGGTGCAATCGCGACCTCTGCCCGTGCTGCAAACAGCGCCACATCGGACCGGAAGGCGGAGGCAAGCGCGTACTACGCGGCCTTGAAGCAGCAGGGGGTGAGCCATCCAGCGGCAAAGAGCGCTGCAATGTCCCCCATGCCCCAAACCGGCCCGGCGTTCCCGGCTCTGCCCACCGACGCAACTCCGGCGGGCAGTGGGGTGATCGAAACGACGAACCCAGGCCCTCCCGGAGACGCCACACTCGCCCTTAGCAACACCTGGATCGATGAGACCTCGAGCACTCTGACGGTGATCTGGGCGGGATCCGATGCCAGCGATCCGTCAACGGGCCGTGTCGAGGAGGAAGTGTACGGCTCAAGTGGTCAATTGGTCGACCATAAGTCGTGGTTGTTGTCAGGGGTGGGTGCCATCCACGTTACCGGGGCGTCTGGGGAGACCGTGACAGTGGTGGATGGTTCCGGTAACGAGCATCACATAGATGCCGGCTTGCTGACCATGACCACACCGTGACCAGTGCCCGATACCTGTCAGCCCTTATTCTCGGCTTGCTGTTGGCGCCGACATTCGTCGCGGCATGTGGCTCTGCGGTACCGACCGCTGCCCCGATACGCAATTCACCCACTATCCATGCGACGGCCAGTGAGCAGCCGGTTTCACCGGGCATCGGCAGGATCAGCACGATCCCGCTGCCAACTGCTCTCGGCCTCGGCGTCCTATGGGCAGACGCCGACAACGGTGATATCTGGATCAGCCAGTCGAACGCTCCTCATGGACACCTACTGCGCCTCGATGCTGAGACGGATCAATTGGTGGCGTCAGGGCCCGTCGGCTGGGCTCCTGGGCACATGGCATTCACTTCCGAGGGCGTTTGGGTGGCCGACACCATTGGGGATGCCTCGCGTCCGACGGCTCAACAGAACAGCATCGAGCGCGTGAATCCTCACACTCTAGTAGACCGTTCCGGGCGGATGTTTACACATCAGACCAGCCCGAGGTCGAACTTGTTCCAGCGGAACACGACGGGCGCGTCGTTGAACTCGGCGATGCCCGCGAGGATGCCGGATGTGGCGCAAGAAGGTCCGGGCCATCTTCGAGAAGGCGCACTCGATCAGGTTGAGCCAGGACCCGTGCTTGGGCGTGTGGACGTACTCGA
>JAJYGO010000259.1 GCA_021785115.1 Chloroflexota bacterium
TCGACGTGCTCTCGGATCCGGCGAATTGCGCGCTGCCGGGTCGATCGCGGCCGAAGCCGAAGCGATGCCTCCGGCGATCGCGGCAGTCGCGCTGCTCGAGCGGCTCGCGACGGAGCGCGCCGCGGCGCCGCGCGGCCGGCCGAACGGACGAAATCACGAGGACGGCCGGAGGAAACCTCCGGCCGTCCGCTGCAGCTGCCTGATGGCCACCGGCGATGTGCCGGTCTCAGGCTGGAGCTGTCTCCAAGGGAATCACCTCCTGCTGCCACGCACAGCGTGGCCCCGCCGGGCTTGCGGGACCGGATCGAGGGACCGCGGGATGCTTGCATGGCGATGACGGCGTCGGGCGCGTGAGCGTGCGTACCCGCCGGCGTCAGAGCTGCCTGAGCGGCGTTCCGGGGGGCGCGGCGCCGAGGTCGGCCAGGCGGACCGCGTGCGTATCGATCGTCCCGCTCGCGTCGCCTTCCCGCCAGACCGCCCAGCCGTCCGAGAGCGTGACGAAGTCGGGCTGCCGCAGGCCAGCCACGACCTGGCCCAGCGGCGCGCCCTCTCGCCAGAGGACGAGCTCGGTCGCGACCGAGCCGTCGGCCCGTGGCGACAGCACGAGCCACGCGACCCAGCCGGCCGTGGCGGAGAGCCCGAACGACGGCCCGGGCTGGCGGGAGCCGACACGGACCGGCGGACCGGGCACGCGCCGCAGGCTGCCTCCTGTCACCGGCATCACCTCGATCGAGGCGTCCTGCGCGGTCTCGCGTGCCCATGCGAGCATCCCGCCGCCGATCGACGCGTCCTTCACGTGCGTATCGACCACGCGCGATGTCGACGCATCCGATGGCGCCAGCAGGAGCGTGCCGTCGTTCGGATCGGCGCCGGCGGTACCGGCGGACGGCACCGTGATCCAGAACACCGCATCGCCGGACAGCCCGATCCGGGACACGTACGAGCCGACGTCGAACTGGCGAACGGTCGTTCCCGTCGCGAGATCACGGACGATGATGCGCGTCGCGAGCGGTTCGCCTGAATCCGTGGCCTCGAGCGTGTACGCGAGGCGCTGTCCATCGGCGGCGATGAGAGGCGGGTTCACCGACGCGCCCGCGCCCTGGATGGCGATCCGGGTGTTGACGCCCGACGCGACCGCACGCGAGGTGCCATCGGCGAACGCCAGGGTCATGACGCGCCAACGGAGCGGCGCCCCGACCGGCGCCACCGGACCCGCGGCGAGCGGTCCGGCCCCGACGTCACCAGGCGCCGGACCAGCGGCACTCCAGGTCTCGAGCCAGGTGAGACCGGTCGACGTCGCGGCGAGGTCGACGGCCTGGTGTCCCGCCGGGATCCGGGCCAGGACGACCGACTCGCCGGACAGAGGGTCGATCCGGCGCAGGACGATTTCGCCGGACGCGGTCGAACTGGCGAGCTGGTACACGGCGCCCCCCGCGACCACGTCCCGCGCGGGGAGCGCGCCGGGTGCGTCCGGGATCGGGTGGACGGCGCGGGCGGGGACCACGAGCGAGTACCCGGGCACGGAGGGTCCGGGGACACCCGGTACCGCCGCAGATCCGATCGGGCTCGCGGTCGCACCGGCGCTCGACCGCGACGTGGCGGCGAGCGAGCCGGCCACGAGGGCGGCACCGACGAGCAGCGTGGCGAGGACCGCGACGCGCGGCTGGATGGCACGCTGGTTGGCGGGACTCGTGTGCCGCGACCGGCCGAGCGCGAACGCGGCGGCGCGAACGCGGGCTACGGGCGTCGCGCGCCCGCGCCTGCGCTCCTGCCGGCCTCGAGAGCCCGGGTCCGTCCCCCGGCGATCCACGTCGTCCCTGCCCTGTCCTCGACCGGCGCGGCCGTGACCTGCTCCACGGTCCGCGCGGGACGGAGATGCGACAGGGCGGCTCATACCGGCCCGTTCAGCATGACGATCCGGCGGTCGGCGTGCAAGTCCCGGCGCCACGTGATTTCCGGCCCCAGGGCGGCCGGACGATCGGCGCTGCGCTCGAGCCGGGACCTACAGCCAGGCCTCCGGGACGTCCGCCTCGATCCTCCCACCGCACGCCTCGATCAGGGCCCGTGCCCGCTCGCGATCGTGCTGTACGTGCACGACCACGACGAACCCGTCGGCGTGGGGGGCGGTCGCGGTTCGCGCGGCATCGACGTGCGACTCGACCTCGCGCACGGCTCGGCGCGCGGCGACGTCGTCGCGAAACGTCGCTGCGATCACCCTCGAGTCGGGCGTGCTTCCGTGCATCGCCGCACCGTATCGGCGCTTCCTGCAGGTCGCGCCACAGCGCGCGGGCCGCACCTTGCAGCCTTGCCGCGACAGTCGTTCGACGAGCTCCACGCTGATGGCGTACGCGTTCGGTGGCCGCGTTCGGTGGCCGCGTTCGTCGCGTACGCGGGCCGGTCGCACGCGGCGCGGTTGGCCGCGTGCCGGGAGCGGTCAGTCGCCGAGGTGTGACGCCGAAGGCGAGGTTCCGTGGCCACCCGCGCTCACGATCGAGCCGGGCGGGTCCGCGGCGACGCTCCTGCCGCCCCGGGTGACCACGCCAGCGGGTGTCCTCGCGGAGATGGACGGGTCGACCGGCAATGGCGTGACGGGCAGCGTGGGGGACGGGGCTGTCGGATCCGCCGCGGTACCGGCGAGGGCGAGCGCCCCGTGCGGTCCGGCCTCGGCCGCCGTCCCGCGGGCAACGAGCTGGATGGCCGGGATCGCGACGACGGCGAGCGCGCCGAACACGACGAGGCCGGCCCTGATGCCCCAGCCACCGGCGATCGTGCCCAGCAGGAACGCGCCGATCGGCGTCGATCCGCCCATCAGCAGCACGTAGATGCTCATGATCCGGCCGCGAAGGACGTCGGGCGTCCGGACCTGGAGCAGCGTGTTCGCCGTCACCGAGGCGACCACGCCCGCGAACCCGGCGACGACCATGAGCGCGAGGCTCAGGGCATAGGTGGGCGACAGCCCGAGCGCGACGAGCAGCCCGCCCAGGCCGAGCCCGCCCAGCGCGAGTCGCCGCTCGCTCGGACGCCGGTCGCTCGCGAGCACGATCCCCGCGACCAGCGATCCGGCGCCGAGCGCGGACATCAGGGTGCCGAACCCGGTCACTCCGCCGTGAAGCGCGACCGCGAGCAGCGGAAGGGCAACCTGCCAGTTGAACCCGAGCAGGCCCACGACGCCGAACAGCGCGACGACGACGCGGATCGACGGCGCCGTCACGGCATGCCGGACGCCCTCGGCGAGCTCGGACGCCATCCGGACGCCTGCGGCGCGGCGCCGCAGGACTGCGTGCCGCGGCCGGACGATGGCGAGGACGACCAGGGCGGGCACGTACGTGGCGGCATTGAAGAACAGCGCTCCAGGGATGCCCCAGGCCGCGACGGCGATCCCCCCGACCGCGCCACCGAGCAGGCGGGCCAGGTTGAACTGGATGCTGTTCATGGCGACCGCATCCGCGACGAGGTCGGGCCCGACCAGCTCGGGCACGAACGCCTGCGCGGCCGGGTTGTTGAAGGCGTTCGTCAGGCCGAGCATCAGCGCGAGGATCGCCACTTCCCAGACCTGGACGGTGCCGCTGACGACGAGCAGCCCGAGCAGCGTCGCCTGGAGCGCGGCCGCGGTCTGGGTCGCCAGCAGCAGCCGGCGGCGCGGCAGGCGATCCGCGATGACGCCGCCGATCAGCGGGAACACGAGCAGCGGCAGGAACTGAAGCATCGTGACCGTGCCGAGCGCGACGGCCGAGTGCGTGAGCTCGAGCACGAGCCAGCTCTGCGCCACGGCCTGCGCCCACGTGCCCACACCCGAGACGAGCTGGCTCGACCAGTACCACCGGAAGTCGGTGACGCGCATGGCGGCGGGCAGGCGCATGCGCCTCGGGACCGGTCCGCGGCGTGTCGCCGCGGCCGACGCCGCCCCAACCGGTGGGACGTCCACGGCCGGGGGAGCGGCCACAGTCGGCGGGACGGCCACGTCGGACGGGACGCGGCTGGCGGAAGGCAGACGCCGTCGCGGGTCTGGCGCCGTCACGCGCGAGCCTCCGACTCCGGTTCGGCCACGGCAGCGTCGTCGGCCCCGGCAGCGTCGTCGGCCCCGGCGTCTTCGGCCCCGGCGTCTTCGGTCACGGCAGCGTCGTCCGCGAGCCCGGCCTCGAGTCGGTCGAGCAGACCGGTGAGCGTCGCGACCCCGTCCCGGCCGAGCACGCTCACGAGGTGCGCGCTCCACGAAGCCGACCGGTCCGCGAGCTCGCGACCGACGGACGCTCCGGCGGGCGTGGGGGCGAGCACCCGGCGCCGGCGGTCATCCGGGTCGGTCGTCGAAGCAAGCAGGCCGTCGCCTTCGAGCAGGTCGGCGAGGCGCTTGACGTTCATCGGGTCGGCATACAGCCGACGCGCCAGCTCCCGGAGGCCCGTGCCCGGTCGCTCCGCCACGGCCCGAACCACCGCCGCCTGGGCCCCGGTGAGCCCCAGGTCCGCGATGCGCGCCTCCCAGCCCGATCGGATCCGTCGATGCGCGCGACCGACGCGGTACCCGATCGCGCCCTCGAGCGTCGGCACCTCCGCGGCGCCGCGGGCGTGCTGGGGACCGTCGACGCCCGGCGGCCCGGCGCCCGGCTGAGTCGCCGCGGACCCTCCCTGTTCGTGCACGAGGCAATTGTAGTCATGACTACGATCTTGCGCACGCGAACCCACTCGCGACGGTTGGCCGGGCGGGAGGGGCGAGCCGGCCCTCGCGTCGCGTCCGGCTTGACACGAGCATTGGGCGCGGGCGTGCTCATGTACGGGCAGCGACCGGGCGTCCCGCGCATGTGGCACGCGATCCGCGAGGCGCGATGGGACCGCGGTCTGGCGTCGCGCGGTCCTCGCAGCGCGACCCGCCGCGGCCCGACCGGCTACGTCCAGGCGAGCGCCGACCGCTCCGCCCAGTACGCGCCCGCCGGCTCGGCGAGCGAGGCGAGCCGATCGAGGTCGCCGGCCGCGAGCCGGACGGCCGGCGACCGGACGTTGCTCGCCAGCTGATCCGGCGTGGCGGCCCCGGAGAGGATGACGTCCGCCCAGGGCTGCGCGAGGGCGGCCGCCAGCGCGAGCGCGTCGGGCGATGTGTCGTGACGGGCCGCGACCTCCTCCAGCGCCGGGCGCCCGGGCAGCAGCAGACGGCCGTTCGCCAGCGCCTCCTTGACGATGACGCCCCACCCGGCGTCGTGTGCCTCGGCGAGCGCCTCCCCGGCGGACGGTTCGAGCACGTTCCACGTCGCCTGCACCGACCCGAACGGGTTGCGACCGTCGACGCGCACGGCGAGCGCCGCGCGGATGACGTCGGCCTGGTTGGGCCCGCTGACCGTCAATCCGATGGCGAGGCCTTGCCCGCGCAGCCGCGCCAGCTCGGCCAGCACCGCGCCGTTCTCGAGCACGCCGCTCTCGAACGTCGCCGAGTGGATCTGGTAGAGACACAGGGCGCCGCCCAGCAGCCCCCTGCTCTCGGCCAGCTGGGTCCGGAGCATCTCGAGGCTGTGCTCCTTGACCTCGTGGACCGGCGCGTCCATCCGCCACTCGCCGACGTACCGGTACCCCCACTTGGACCCGACGGTGACCGGCGGCGCGCCCTCCGCCCGGCTGGCCAGCCACGACGCCAGGAACGCCTCGGCCCGTCCGTAGGATCGCGCCACGTCCACGTACCGGATCCCGAGCGCGACCGCCTCGTCGAGCAGTTCGTGCGTGCGCGCCTCCATGACGTCGAGGCGCCGGTCCGAGCCGAGGTCGCGGTCGCGGCCAACGTTGATGTAGGCGGGCCGGCCGACGGCCGCCAGCCCGAGCCCGATCGGCGTGACCTCGAGCCCGGTCGATCCGAACGGACGCAGGGGGAGTCCGGTGACGGCATGTCGCCCGGCAGGAGGCTCGCCGGTCATTCTCGCTTCCCGCTGCCCCGCCTCGGCGCGTCCGGCCGGTTGGGCCTCCGCGCCACAGGCCGGCTCCCTGCCGCCGCGCCCTTCGCGGCGCCCTCCGCGGCCTCCGCGCGGGGATGGCCCGGCCCCGGCGCGACGGGGCCCGACCCGGGGATCGGCGACGCCTCGCGCTCGACGGCGATGAGGTGCATGACGGCGTTGATCAGCGCCAGGTGGGTGAACGCCTGCGGGAAATTCCCCAGGTGCCGCCCGGTGTCGGCATCGAGTTCCTCGCCGTACAGCTGGAGCGGGCTCGCGTACGACAGCAGCTTCTCGCACAGGCGGCGGGCCCGCTCGACCTCGCCGATCTCCACGAGCGCCGAGACGAGCCAGAACGAGCAGATCGTGAACGTCCCCTCCTCGCCCGACAGCCCATCGTCGGTCCGGTCCACGCGGTAGCGCAGCACGAGCCCGTCGTGCGTGAGCTCGTCGGCGATCGCGAGCACGGTTCGCCGGATGCGCTCGTCCGTCCGGGGCAGGAACCCGAGGAGCGGCATCAGCAGTACCGAGGCGTCGAGTGCGTCCGACCCGTACGACTGCGTGAACACGCCCCGGTCGTCCAGGCCGTGCGCGCAGACGTCCTCGCGGATCTCGTCGGCGATACCCGCCCATCGATCGGCCAGATCGTCGTCCAGCCGCAGCCGCGCGAGCCGCGAACCCCGGTCGAGCGCGACCCAGCACATCACCTTCGACGATGTGAAGTGCCTGGGCTCGCCGCGAATCTCCCAGATCCCGCGGTCCGGATCGCGCCAGTTCGCGATGGCCGCCTCGACCAGCTTGCGGAGGATCGGCCAGAACCGCTCGTCGAGGTGATCCCGCGTCGTGTGGAGGTAGGCGGCGTCGAGCACGGCGCCCCAGACGTCGTGCTGGCGCTGCCGGTACGCGGCGTTGCCGACCCGGACCGGCCGCGCCCCCTCGTACCCCGACAGGTGATCGAGCGTTCGCTCGGCCAGATCGCGCTCGCCGTCGATCCCGTACATGATCTGGATGTCGCCGTCACCGCCCGCGACGTCCGCGACGAAGTCGAGGTAGTCGCTCGCCTCCCAGTCGAACCCGAGCGTGTGGAGGCCCCACAGCGCGAACGCGGAATCGCGCATCCAGGAGTACCGGTAGTCCCAGTTCCGCTCGCCGCCCGGCGTCTCCGGCAGCGACGTGGTGGGAGCGGCGATCACGGCCCCGGACGGGGCGTACGTGAGCCCCTTCAGCGTCAGCGCCGATCGCTCGAGGTACGTGCGCCACCGGTGGTCGGGGACGTGGCCGCGGGCGAGCCAGTGCTGCCAGTGGTGCGCGGTCCACTCGAGCATCGCGTGCGCCTCGTCGCTCGTCCGCGGAGGCTCCGCGCCGCCCCACGACAGCGCGCAGAACTTGACCTCGCCCTGGTGCATCAGGTGCCGCGCCCGGGCCCGCGGTCCTTCGAACCCCAGGTTGAGGTCGGTCGTCAGCGTGAGCGCCACGTCCGACCCCTCGGCCCGGCAGACGCCCTGGTGGTAGCCGGGCTCCGTGTACTCCCACGCGCCGAGGTGCTGCCCGTAGTCGAAGACCGGCTCGCAGTCGAGCATCAGCTGCACGTCGCCGTTCACGCAGCGGACCATGCGAAGCAGGATGTGACTGGCGTCGTAATCGGTCGGTGCCCGCCGCTGGCTGCGCGAGCGGTCGCGCTCGTGGTGCCACGGCCCGATCAGCAGCACGTCCCGGACGATGATCCAGCCCGTGTCCGATCCCCACGAGGTCTCGAGGATCATCGTTCCCGGCAGGTACCGACGCGCGGACGGGACGTGGACGTCGGCGGGCCCGAGCCGGAACTCTCCCGCGTCGCGGTCGAGGATGGCCCCGAACACGCTCGGCGAGTCCATGCGCGGGAGGCACAGCCACTCGACCTTGCCGCTCGGCGCGATCAGCGCGGTCGTCTCGCAGTCGGAGAGGAACGCGTAGTCGCCGATCGGCGCGAACGCGGACTGCGCGGCGAACGCCGGCGGCGCCAGCTCGAAGGGTTCGCGGTCAGCGCTCACGTGCCCACCCCCGTCGCGCCGGGCGCCACGCCCGGCCGCGCCAGTCTCGCACAGCCCCACGTGGACGGCGATCGATCGACGCGTCCGCGCGTTACGGTCCCGCGGAAACCGGTGTCAGCACGACGAGTGGGATGGACCGCGTCGTCAGGCGCTGGTACCCGTCGTACCGTCCGTGGTTGTTCTCGTTGACGAGCCGCCACAGCCGCTCGTATGCCGGATCGCCACGCTCGACGACCCTCGCCGTGGCACGCATCCGCTTCGTGCCGACCTGGACCCCCACCTCGGGGTCCGTCTGGAGGTTCAGGAACCACGCCGGCGGCCGGTCGCGGCCGCCGTTCGACGCGACGACGACGAAGCCGTCGCTGTCCCGGGCGTAGACGAGCGCATGCGTCCGCGGCGCACCGCTCCGCCGGCCGCGCGTCGTGAGCAGCAGGGTCGGCACGAGGATGAGGCGGTGGCCGACGCGACCACCGGATCCGACGTAGATCGCCTCGTGCAGCCGGTACACGAGTCGCTCGAGGGATGCCATCGGTCAGCGGGGCTTCGGGCGCCGGCGCGGAGCACTCATGCCCCAGCCCGCTGCCCGTCGCCGGCCTGGCCCGACTCCACGATCTCCGTCGGGGCATTGTGGACCGAGGCGATCGCCGGGATCGAGCCGAGGCGCCCCGCCTGGTAGTCCTCGAACGCCTGGAGCAGCTCGGCGCGCGTGTTCATCACGAACGGGCCATACCAGGCGACGGGCTCGCGGATGGGTTTCCCACCGAGGATCAGCACGTCGAGGTTGGGGCTGCGGCTCTCCTGGGTCGCGTCCGCCTGGAGCGTGATCGCGTCGCCGGGCCCGAAGACCGCCAGCTGGCCGGTCCCGATCGGCCGGCGCTCCGTGCCCACGCTCCCGCGGCCGGCAAGGACGTACACGAGCGCGTTGTAGTCGGGCCGCCACGGCAGGACGAGCCGCGCCGTCGACGCGAGCGTCGCGTGGACGAACGTCATCGGCGTGTACGTCGAGCCGGGCCCCGCGTGACCCGCGACCTCGCCAGCGATCACGCGCACGAGCGCGCCGCCGTCCGGCGAGGCGAGCAGGGCGACCTCGCTCGCGCGAAGGTCCTGGTAGCGGGGCGCCGCCCACTTCTGCGCCCGCGGCAGGTTCACCCAGAGCTGGATGCCGTGGAAGAGCCCGCCGCTGACGACGAGCGACTCCGGCGGCTTCTCGATATGCAGGATGCCTGCGCCGGCGGTCATCCACTGCGTGTCACCGTTCGTGATGACCCCGCCGCCCCCGTTCGAATCCTGGTGCTCGAACGTGCCGTCCATCATGTACGTCACGGTCTCGAAGCCGCGATGCGGGTGCCAGGGCGTGCCCTTGGGCTCGCCCGGCGCGTATTCGACCTCGCCCATCTGGTCCATGTGCACGAACGGGTCGAGGTCGGCCAGGTCGGCCCCCATGAACGCGCGGCGGACGGGGAACCCCTCGCCTTCGAACCCGCGAGGCGCCGTCGTGACCTGGCGGACGGGGCGCTGGCGCGCGGTGAGGACGTCCGGCTCCGGGATGCGGGGCAGGACGGTGATGTCGGGGACGGTGACGGCAGGCATGCTCTTCTCGTTCAGCGCGACCGGGCCGCGATCGCAGGTTCGTGGTGGGTGATCATCGCGCGTCGCTCCCGGGTGCGCTGCCGGGGGAGACTTCGGCCGGTCCGGCAAGCCGCTCGAGCAGGGCCCGGAGGCTCGCGACCGACGCCGGGTCGAGCCGTCGGCCGACCTCCGCGTCGAGCACGGCCGCATGGTGGACGAGCGCGGCCGGCAGGGCCTCGACGCCGGCCGGTGTCAGCTGGGCGTACGTGCCGCGGCGATCCTGGGGGCACGTGACGCGCGCCACGAGGCCGGAGGAGACGAGATCGTCGACGCGGCGCGTGAGCCCGCTCGGCGTCAGGCCGGCGCGCTCCGCCAGGTCGCGGAGCCGCAGCCGATGCCCGGGCGCCTCGAAGAGCGGCAGCAGGACACCGAACGCGTCGGGCCCGACGATGTCGCACCCGGACGAGCCACGTTCGAGGGAGCGGTCGAGTGCCGCGTGGGCGGCGACGAGCGCCGACCAGAGGCGGACACTCGGCGACACGCACGCGTCGTGGGACGTCGACGCGCCGGGGCGCGCCTCGTGCGCCGGGGGCGGGAGAGTCGGCGCCGTCATGCCGCAGACGACCAGCGCCGCGTGGCGACGGGCTCGCGCCGGCCGGCGACAGGCCCATGCAGCGTCTCCTGCCGGACAGACGCGACGAACTCGCCGACGACCTCGGCGAGCTCGGCCAGGAGCTGGTCGTCGGGCAACCCCCCATCGTCGCCGAGCCGAGCCGCGGCATTCGCGACGCCGAACCGCCGCTCGAACGGCACCGCGCCCGCGAATGCGAGCACGGCTGCGGCGTGGTCGAGCGCATGGCGCACGCCGCCCATGCCCGGCGTGGCGCCCAGGAGCAGGACCGGCTTC
>JAJYGO010000449.1 GCA_021785115.1 Chloroflexota bacterium
GGGCCGGGCGGCCCGCCTCCGGGCTCGGCGGCGTGGGAGATCCAGCGGCGGATCAAGGTGGCGCTCGACCCGCGGGGCGTCCTCGCGCCCGGCCGGTCGTGGGGCGGGGCATGAGCGCCTCCCTGCCGGAGGGCGTCCGGTTCCTCGGCCCCGACCCGGGCGCCGCGCCGGGCTGGCGGACGGGCGACGCCCCTACCGACCGAGACATCGCCTCGTGCATCGGGTGCGGCCTCTGCCTCCCGCACTGCCCCACCTACCGGTTGCTGGGGGACGAGACGGCCTCGCCACGGGGTCGGATCGCCGCCATGCGGGCGGTCGCCGAAGGCCGCGCGCCTGTAGGCGCCGCGTTCAGCAGGTACATCGACCTCTGCCTCGGGTGCCGGGCCTGCGAGGACGCGTGCCCGTCGCTCGTCCCGTACGGGCGGATGCTCGACGCAGCGAAAGCCGAGGTCGCGGCCGCGCGACCGGCGGCTCCCCGCCTCCTGCGGCACATCGGCCTCGACGTGCTGCTCGGTCGTCAGTGGGCGATCGAGCTGCTCTCCGCCGCCATCCCGTTCTTGCGGCCGCTCCTGCCATCGCGGCTGCGGCGCCTCGTGCCGCGTATCAGCCTGCGGGAGCTCGCGCGACCCCTCCCGCCGGTGACCATGCCGGCCGGACCGGCGCGGGGGACGGTCGCGATCCTCACCGGCTGCATCCAGGACGCATGGTTCCGCCCGATCAACCGGGCGACGATCCGCGTCCTGGCGCGCAACGGCTGGCGTGTGGTCGTCCCGCCGCAGGGCTGCTGCGGCGCCCTCGCGGCGCATTACGGCACGCTGGCCACGGCCCGCAGGATGGCGCAGAGGAATGCGGCGGCCTTCACGCTCGCCGACGCCGACTGGATCGTCGTGAACGCCGCCGGCTGCAGTGCCCAGATGAAGGAGTACGGCGAGCTCATCGACCGGCCCGACGTCGCGGGCCGGGTCCGCGACCTCCTCGAGTTCCTCGACGAGCAGGGGTTCGACCCGCCCGCCGCCTCGCCCTTCGCCCGGGCCGCGCTCCACGACCCGTGCCACCTGCTGCACGCGCAGCGGATCCGGTCGGCGCCGCGCTCGGTGCTCGGGCGGGTGCCGGGCCTCGAGATCGCGGAGGTCGCGGACGGCGATCGGTGCTGCGGGTCGGCGGGGCTCTACAACATCTTCGAGCCCGAGCCCGCGGACCGGCTGATGGCCCAGAAGGCGGCGAATGTGGCGGCCACCGGTTGCCCGGTCGTCCTCGCGGCCAACCCGGGCTGCGCGGTCCAGATCGCCGCTGGCCTCGGCGAGCTGGGGGTCGGCATGGAGGTCCTGCACCCAGCCGAGCTCCTCGATAGCGCCTACCGTCTCGCCCCGACGGACGCGCGCTGAGGCCGGAGAACCGGGGGAGATCTCCATTACGCCGATCGTGGCGAACCGTCTGCCGGACATCCTGCCGGCGAGGCAGACATCGCGACGCCGAGCCGATCTGGCCGACCTCCTAGTACGCGGATACACCGGTGGAATCTGCCCGGGCCCGAGGCCTCGGGCGCCTGCCCAGAAGAGCGGCTCAGACGCCGCATGCTTCTCGCCCGGTGGTTGCTTCCAGCGTTACGGTGACGAAATATAACGTCGTGCCCGCGCGACACGCCACGTGGCCAGACGAGGAGGTCAGCGCTGCGCCCCCTGAGCGAGGAGTCCTTGGCGGCATTCGGTATCGGTTTGGCCCGGTCATCAGTCGTTCGATCGGGCAACCACCCCTCATACTTGGCAAATGGGCGCGACTCAGCTGAGCCTCCCGATCGAAGACGCGGTCCCCGTGTTCGATGAGGCCGCGGTTCGCGCGCTCCGCGACGACCTCCTCGTCGAGTTTGCGGACCCCGAGGCGGACCAGCCGGCCGACGGCAAGGCGGCCATTCGAGAGCGCCACCGCGGGCAGCGGGCGTCGCGGTGGCGCCGAGAGATCGGGCCGCTCCGCGACAAGGTGCCAAGTCTCCTGGAGAACTTCGCAGATGGGGCCGAGGTCGACCCCTCCGCGATCGCGCCCGAGCTCGTGGCGGTCGAGGCGGGGACCACCGACGCCGATCTGTTCCGCATGGCCACGCTGCTGTGGTCGGTGCCCGTGTCGCAGGGCTACGGGCGGCGGATGCGTTTCCTGGTCCGTGACCGAAGCAACGGCAAGCTCATCGGTCTCTTCGCGCTCGGCGACCCGGTCTTCAACCTCCGGGCGCGCGATCAGTGGATCGGCTGGTCTGCCACCGACCGGCGCCAACGCCTGGTCAACGTCATGGATGCCTTCGTCGTCGGCGCCGTCCCGCCATACGCGTCCCTCCTTGGCGGCAAGCTGGTCTTCTCGCTCATCGCCTCGGCCGAGGTCGGGGCGGCCTTCGCCGCACGGTACGCGAACTCCGCCGGGGTCATCAGCGGGCAGCGGAAGGCGCCGCGCCTCGCGCTCGTCACCGTCACGTCCGCGCTTGGCCGGTCCTCGCTCTACAACCGCCTGCGCCTCGCCGACCCCGCTGACCCGTCGCGCCGGCTCGTCGACCTCCTGCCGATCGGCTGGACGCGCGGCTATGGGCACTTCCAGGTCAGCGACGACCTCTTCGCCCGGATGCGCGCCATGCTCGCCGCGGCCGGCCACCCGTACGCGGGCGGGTACCGCTTCGGGGACGGCCCGAACTGGCGGATGCGGGTCGCGCGGGTGGCGCTGGAGGAACTCGGCTTGAGCCCCGACCTCCAGCGCCACGGGATCGAGCGGGAGGTCTTCGCCCTCCCCCTCGCCTCGAACGTGCGCGAGTTCCTCGCGGGCCGCGACGACAGCTCGCAGCTGTCTCGCCCCGCGGCGGCGTCGATCTCCGAGGCGGCGCTGGCCCGCTGGGTCCGGCCCCGCGCCGCCCGCGCGCCCGGGTACCGCTCGTTCCGGCGGCTCGACCTGCTCGGGGACCTGCTCGGGGCCGGGGGGGCGGCAGGCGCCGACCGGAAGGCATAGCAGCCTCAGAGGACGTCAGGGTACGCGGAAGGCCTCGGACTGCGGCCCGAAGGCCACGACCGGCCCGTCCACGTCCGGCTCGGCCGCCACGCGGACATCGAGGAGGCGGAGCGTCTCGCCCGCGCGCCCCCGGAGGCGCCCTCCGTGCGACAGCACCGCCCGCGTGCCGGGCGCAAGGTACGGGTCTGCCTGCACCGCGAGGCTGGCCGCCGACGCGCTCACGTCGCGCTCGACGACGCCCTGCAGGGACCGGTGCTCGGGCGGGACCTCGACCGCAATCCGGCGCTGCCCCTCCGGCAGCCAGTAGTCGGAGCAGAGCGCCTTCACGTCGCAGAACCGGCACCCGTCTGGTTCCACGCGCGCCTCGGGCGGATGGCGGTTGAGCGCTCCGAGCGCCCGGGAACTCCGGGTCTCGAGGTCGGCGGCGATCTCGTCAAGCTCGGCCGGGCCGGGCGCGCGCACCGGGTGCGCCCCATCGGGATAGGCGAGCACCAGCGAGTCGGCGAGCCGGCCGCTCGGGTTCACAACCGGGTCGCGCGCCCACAGGAGCGCGTAGGCACGGACCTGCGCCTCGTGCGCCGGGCTCGGCGCCCCGGTCTTGTAGTCGACGATCTCGCAGGCGTCGGGGCTGAGCCGGATCGCGTCGGCGTAGCCGACCCAGCCCATCGACGGCGGGCGCAGCTCGACCTCGGGGTGGTAACCGTAGCCGAGCGCGCCGCGGTCGCGCGGGGCCGGCCCCGGCTCGGGCTCCTCCGTCGCGGGTTCGGTCTCTTGCGCCCAGAGGTGCAGGGCCTGCTGCACGAGCAGTCGGAGGTCGTCCGTCCGCTGGCGGAGCCCCGCCTCCAGGGCCTCGAGCCTCGGACCTGCGCGGGGGTTCGTCGACTCGCGCGCCAGCTCATCGCTTACGCAGGCCGCGATGACGGCCGTGATCCCGCCCAGCGATCGCAGCGCACTGACGAGCCCGCCGGCCCGCGCGGCGTCCGCGTCGCCCGCGGCGCGCGCGATGCGCTCCAGGGAGCAGTGGGCCGCTCGGCCGGCGAGGACGGCGGCGGCGGGCCGCGGCGGGAAGCCTCGGCCGAGTCCCCGGTCCGCATAGTCCGCGTGCTCGAGCGACCAGCGCCTCGGGCATGCCTCGAGCTGGGCGAGGGAGGAGACGCTCAGGAGGCGCGGCGGGTCGGGCCATCGCACGGGAGGGCGGGCCTCCCAGAGGCCGCCGCTCGGGAACGGGTCAGTACCCAAGGTCGTGGAGCACCTGCTCGGTCGCCCGCGGGAGGTTCCTGCGGACGAGCAGCTCGTCCACCCGGGCCACGACCGGGTCGACGCCGAACTCCGCCGGCTCCGTCCACGAGCCGTCGAGCATCACGGTCGGGGCGAACGGGTGGTGGAGGCCGATGACGACGGGCGGGCGCCCGTCGCGCTCGGCCAGGATCGGCGCCTCCAGCTGCCCGAATCCCGCCACGTCTACCGTTCGCGCTCGGGACAGCGCCAGCCCCTCGGCGCGCAACGTCGTGAGGTCCGTGTAGAGGACGTCGGTGGACATCGCGACGCGTCGCGGGTCCACGGTCGGCGCCTCGCCCGACAGGAGGTACCGGAGCAGGCTGGCCCCGAGGTGCCGGTCGAGCTGGTCGTGCTGGTACTGGTTCTTGAAGCTGCGGAGGCACCGGTAGCACGACGAGTCGCAGCCGGCGGGGCAGCCCTCGAGCAGGCGGAGCGCGTCCTCGAAGAGCGCCCGGCCGATGCCGCCTGCCCGTCGCGCGTACCCGGCCCCTCCGGGGAGCGTGTCGTAGAGGTAGACCTCGGCCTCCGTGCCGGCCCGGCCGGCGGCGGTCAGGGCGGGGCGGAACTCGGCCTGGAGTTCGGTGACGCCGACCGAGAGCGACCTCGCGGCCTGGATGGTCAGCGCCTCCGCGAGCGTCCGGAGAGCGACGCGGGTGCTGTCGTACTCCGGGCGCAGCGTCAGGGGGTCGTCCACGCGCACCTTGACGAGCAGGACGTCAGAGATGAACGACGTCCCGAGCACGATCCCGGCGGAGGTCCGGTCGCCGCGGCAGACCGGCTCGTCCGGGTCCGGGAAGGGCTTCCTGTGGCCCGGCCCGGTCGTCGGTCGCTGGGAGCCGGCCGGCTCGACCAGGCCGCAGAGGGTGCAGTACGCGTACCCCTCGTCCGACGGGCCGCGGTTGGTCACCAGCAGCTCGAGCCGGTCGAAGTGCGTCGCGATCCGGTCGGCGACCGGGGCCCAAGCGTCGATCGCGGCGGGCGTCGCCGCAGTCAGCTTCGCCCGGGTCGCGTAGCTCGGCGCGACGTCGTCGTCGAGGGATGTGTTCTCCTGCACGTAGTGGGGGTGGGCGAATCCGGGCGGCCGCATCCACGTCTGGGCTGGCCCGAGGCGAGACGCAGCGCCGCAGGCGGGGCAGTCCTCGACCGCGCGCCTCCGCTCCGCCTGATAGTCGGCCGTGGTTGCGTAGTGGCAGACGCTGCACTCCAGGTAGAGCTTCCGGCCGGCCCACGCCGCCGCACGGTCTCCCGGCATCCGCGCGTAGATCGCCCCGGAGACCCATTCGCGACCGCCGATCCAGATCCTCTTGCCGGGCGCGTACTGCGTCAGGGCGACCGCCATGCCCTGGGACGGCGTGTAGCGGAAGGCCGGCCGGTAGAGCGTGCTGGCCTGCGCGTCGAACACGTGGAATGTCGCCACGTCGGTCGGGAACGCGTAGCGCGGCAGGACGGCCATGTACAGGAGCCGCCCGAGGAGGGTCTCCTGCTCGGGGGCGGATCCCGGCGTCGCGTCGCCGACCTCAGCCTGGACCTCCTCGTGGTCCGCGGCCCCCTCGCCTGGTGCCGTCGGTGAAGTGTCGGCGACAGCGCCGATGGCGTCCGCGATGATGTCGGGCGTTCCCCGGATCTCCGCCTCGAGGGCCTGCGGCTCGAGTAGCGGCCCGAGTTCGCCCGGGAGCCACGCACGCGCCCTCGCGGCGAGGCGGCCGCTGTCCGAGCCAACCCACGACCGGAAGTCGTCGAGGTTGAGCGGGGAGGCGGGAGTGCGGAAGCCGGCGACCGTGCCGAGGACCTCGAACAGCTGCGAGCCGTAGGCCGCGTCGGCGCCCGCGGACGCCGGCAGGCGCGCCCGAAGGTACTCCTGGATGACGAAGGCGGACAGGTGGCGCCTGGCGATCTGCCAGTTGTCGAGGTTCATCTCGGGGTCGATCACCGATCCCCGGATGAACTCGCCCGGCTCCCCGAACACGTGCTCGTCGTGGCTTGCCGTGTTCGCGAAGGCCGTCACCGTGGCGACGGCCTTGCCGCGCCGCCCAGCGCGGCCCGACCGCTGCTGATAGTTCGCCCTCGACGGCGGCATGTTGCGGAGCGCCACGCCGGACAGGGCGCCGATGTCGATGCCGACCTCCATCGTCGTGGTGCATGACAGCACGTCGATCGCCGGCTTCCCCTCGCCGAGGTCGATGTCCTGGAACAGCAGCTCGTTCTCCTCTGCCTCTGAGAACACGGCGTCCGCCTGGGCCTCGTTGAGCTGCGCGGTGTGCTCTGCGGCGACCAGCGCGATCGGCGCCTGGTGCCGCTCCAGCGCCATGAGGGTGCTCCGCCGGTAGTACCCCTTCCGGGCCAGGAACACCTGGTCGGCTCCGGGGTCGACGGCCCGGACCCGCTCCCGGCCGCAGAAGCTGCAGAGGCTCGCCCTGCCGGCCAGGGGGCGCTGCGTCGACCGGCAGGCGTCGCAGTAGCCCCAGTCGCCGCCGAAGCGCAGGGTCAGGTCCGCACCGCGGAGGCGGAACTCGCGGCCGACCGGTTCGCAGAGCCGCGTGCTCAGGATGGGCAGCCAGAGGCGCTCGAAGGCGGCCTGCGCGCCCCTCGCCGCCAGGACCGCCTTCATGCGCGCCGGGAACCGCCCGCTCGCGGACCTGATCTCGTCATCGGCCCACACGGATGGCATGGTCCTGAGCCACTGGCCGGGCCAGGCGTCGAGCCACGCCCGCAGGACCCCGCGCTTCTCGTCGGGCGTGGTCGCGTCGGGGGGGATCCCCGGCAGGTCGTCGAGCACGGTCTCGTCGCGCGGCTCGAGCGACGCGATGGCGAGCTGGCCGAAGCCGATATAGGGGTTGTTGATGACCGCGTGCAGCGCGCCCACGAGCGTTTCCGGGGCCGATCGGCTCCGGAAGTCCAGCAGGAGGCGCATCTTGTCATTGGCGCTGGAGTTCCCGAGCCCCGGGAACGACCGGAGGCGGTTCAGGTCGCTCTCGAAGGTCTCGCCGAGGCGCGTCGTGGGCCGCAGCCTCACCCCGAGTTCTCGCGACGCGAGGAGCACCGCCAGATAGCTCTCCTCGAGGGTGACGAGGCCGCCCACGTCCGGGTCCGAGAGGAGCTCCCGCATCCCGAAGGCCAGCAGGGGCCTGACGGCGTCGATCGTCGTGTACCGCTGGAGGTTCGGCGCAAGCTTGGCCGCCGACTGGCGCGAGTCGGAGAACACCAGGGCCTTGCGCCCGCGGAGCGGCGCGAACTCCGAGGGCGGCGACGAGGGCGGCTGGATCTCGACCTGGCGCGCGATCAGCGCCTGGAACGGCTCATCGCCCTTCGTCTGGTGGTCCTGCACCGACGAGCGGCCGTAGGCCGCCGTCTTCCCGCAGACGGCGCAGGGGCGGAACTCGCGGATCCGGACACCGTGCTCGTCCGTCCTGTCGGAGAGGTAGGCGGGGCGGACGCGGGGCCCGGGCGCGCGGGGGTCGATCCGACCGGTGATGAGGTCGACCTCCACCGGTCGGAGCCCCGTCGTCGCCAGCGGCGCGCCCAGGAGCAGGTCGATCGGAGCCATCTCCGGCGAGGAGCCCGACGCCGAGGTCAGGCCGGTCCCCGGCGAGGACCACAGGAATGAGGGATCCTCCGGGTCGTCCGTGTACGCACGGCAGTACGAGGCTCCGCAGTGGCGGCACGTGTAGTACTCGAACACCCGGGCCCCGCAGCCGCAGCGCTCGACGGGCTGGTCGTAGAGGCGCCCGGCGACGCCCCCTCGTCGCGCGGCCTCGAGTTCGGTGCACTCGCGGTCCAGGCAGATCCACAGCCCGGCGAGCCCGCGGAAGAAGACGTGGAGGCGGCTCGGCAAGAGCCCGGGCCCCTCGGGCGCCGCGCGCTCGCGGGCGAAGCTGCCGAGCGCGACGAGTGCGGTTGAGGCCCGCTCAGCCGTGTGCGCGTCGCACCCCGGGAAGAGCCGGGACGCGAGTTCGCCGACCGGCTGCGCGCGCTCCATCGTCTCGTTGACCAGCAGGTTCATCGGCGGGAACGCGGCGAGCGCGTCGAACAGGCCGAACCGGGAGTCGGTCGCGGCGACGCCGCGGGCCCGCAGGAGCAACTCGACCTCGCGGAGCCGGCCGGCCTCGTCAGACGCGTAGAACGTCTCGAGGTCGATGGTCGCGAGGGCCTCCGCCTCGGCCTGCCCGCCGGGGCCCGCCCCGGGGCGCAGCGCGAGCGTGCCCGAGATCGGCGTGAAGTCGCGGGCGTCCTTGCCGCTGAGGGAGGCGGCGAACGCCGGGGCCTTCGCCGGGTCGCCGAAGCTTGCGGTCGTGCAGATCACCTGGAGCCGCTCCGCGGGGATGCCGAGCCGGTCCCGGAGCCGCCGGAGCAGGAGGCCGACCTCGGCACCGGACGCTCCTCGATAGAGGTGGGCCTCGTCGACGACGACGAGGAACGGATCGTCCGGGTTCCGCGCCAGCCAGTCGTGCGTCGCGTCGAACAGCGGCCGCTCGAGCGGCCGCATCAGCATGTACTCGAGCATGGAGTAGTTCGTCACGAGGAGGTCGGGCGGGGCGGCCAGGACCTCGTGGCGCGTCAGGAGCTCCGGGTCGCCGGGCAGTGTGACGCACCGCTTGAACTCGCCCGACGCGTCCTGCCAGCGGCTCCCGTCGTCGCCGTACCAGGCGACGAGGTCCGCCTTCGCCGGCCACTTGCCGCGCTGCCTGAGTTCCGCGATCAGCGTGGCGTCCGCACTCGCCGTGTCCGATCCGCTGCGCGCGTTACGCTCCTTCTCCACGTAGTAGCGGCGGAAGGGGCGGAGGCGCGTCTGGTCGCGCTGGGCTGTCCTCACCCCCGGGTAGAGGGTCCGGCTGGTGTACCGCGCGAACCGGGCAGGCCTGCCCCACCGTGCGGAGAACCAGGAGGAGACCGCTGGATCCCCGAGGAGGAGGCGCAGGCGGCCCAGCTGGTCGTTGACGAGGGCGTTCATCGGGTAGAGGAGCAGGGCTCGGACCGCCGGCTGCGCCCGCGAGGGGCCTCGTTCCGCCTCCATCGCGAGCCGGCCGAGGATCGGGAACAGGAAGCACTCGGTCTTTCCAGAGCCGGTGCCGGTCGTGACGACGATGCTGCGATGCTCGACGAGCGTCCTCCGCAGCGATTCCGCCTGGTGCTCGTACGGGGGGTCGTGAACGAGGGGCGAGTTGCCGCGCGTCACCTGGGAGGCGGCGGCGAGGATGTCTGCGGCCGCCTGCGGCAGGCCGAGTTCTTCGAAGCGCGGCCCGGCGCGATAGCGCGGCGTGCTCTCGACGTAGGGCGCCTGGCTGATCACGCCCGGCCGGCGGAGCAGGTCGCGGCGATCCTCGACGAGCCGTTCGTCGCCGATGTGGTACGAGGCCTCGATGAAGTCCCCGAGGGCCTGGTGCAGCGACTCGGCTGACTGCCCTAGCGTCAGGTTGCTGCTCACGATGGCTCCCTCCTCGGGCGCAGCCACAGGCGGTCGACCAGGAACGCGATCTCCTCGGCCGCCTCCGACGCGGGCACGTCGTAGGCGATCATCGCACCACGCGGCCTGTCCGGAGAGGGGGAGCCGAACGCGAGCAGGCGGCGCTCGGCCCACATCGGCAGGGGCATCTGGAACCCGAGCCGCACGAGGCCGTCACGCTCCTCGACGAGGAGCGTCTGTGGGCTCCCGCGAAGGCTGTCGCTCGCGCACAGGGCCCACCACGCCTCGTCGCAGGGGCGGAACCGCCGATCGATGGCAGGCAGCGCGACGTGGCGCGTCACCGAGCCGCCGATGAGGTCGGCGTACCCCCAGCCGCGCCCTCCCCACCTCAGCTTGCGGCGCATGATGTAGCGGCCGGTCTGGCGCCTGGCCGCGGACCATCGGCCCCGGTAGAAGTCGGTGCGCGCGTCGGGATCGATGATCTCGGCCTCAGCCACCTCCCCCGAGGGCGGCGCGGCGTCCAGCAGGCGATCGAGCTCACCCATGACGGTGTCCGCCCCTTGGCCACGCGGGCTCTCGATCCAGGCGTCGGCCGGATACGGCGTGAAGCCCGCGTCCGTGAGGACTTCGTCCAGCGGCGGCGGCTCGATTTCGCGTACTGGCCCCCGGCACCGGGTTGCCCCGCCGATGTTCGGGTCCCCCACGCCGGTGCCGCCCATGATGAAAACGGCGCCCG
>JAJYGO010000079.1:0-5088 GCA_021785115.1 Chloroflexota bacterium
CCGATCTCCGACGGCGGGCTGCCCGTGGCCGAGTTCACCTTCCGCACGGCCGCCGCGGTCGACGCGATCCGGGCCGCCTGCCGCGCCTTCCCCGACGCGCTCGTCGGCGCCGGGACGGTCACGACGACCGACCAGGTGGATGCCGCCGTCGACGCCGGGGCGCACTTCATCGTCAGCCCGGGGATCGACGAGCGCGTGGTCGAGCGCACGCTCACGCGGGGCCTGACGCCACTGCCGGGGTGCGCGACCGCGTCCGACGTGATGAAGGCGCGCAGCCTGGGCCTCGACGCCGTGAAGTTCTTCCCAGCCGAGGCGTCCGGAGGCGTCGAGATGCTGCGGGCACTGGCGGCGCCGTTCCCGGGCCTGCGGTTCGTGCCGACGGGCGGGATCGACGCGACCTCGATGTCGCGGTACCTCGCGGAGCGGCGGGTACTCGCCGTCGGCGGCTCCTGGATGGCGCCCGCCGCGTTGCTGAAGGTCCGCGACTGGCAGGCGGTGACGACACTCACGCGCACGGCCGTCCTGTCGGTCCATCGCTTCGGCCTCGGGCACGTCGGCGTCTCCAGCGCCGACGAGGAGGATGCCCTGGCGATCGCCGGGCGGTTCGCCGAGCTGTTCGGATTCGACGTCAAGCCCGGCCGGAACTCCGTCCTCGCCGGCCGGGGCATCGAGGTGGTGAAGGGACGCTCGCGCGGCGAGCTCGGGCACATCGCCATCACGACAGCAAGCATCGAGCGCTCGGTCTCTTACCTCGCGAGGCGCGGGGTCGCGGTGGACCCCGCCAGCGAGAAGCGTGCCGCGGACGGCTCGCTCACCGCCGTCTACCTCGTCGACGAGATTGCCGGATTCGCCGTGCACCTGCTGCGGGAGGACTGACCCGATGGGTCCGATGGACGCGGCGACACCCACGCTCGTCGTCACGCTCGGCGAGCTGATGCTCCGCCTCCGCCCGCCGGCGCGGGAGCGGCTCCTCCAGTCGCCCGTCCTCGAGGCGACGTTCGGGGGCGGGGAGGCGAACGTCGCGGTCTCGCTGGCGCAGCTCGGCCTGCGCGCCCGGTTCGTGACCGCGCTGCCGGCCGGTCCGCTCGGTGACGCCGCGATCGGCGAGCTGCGGCGGCACGGTGTCGAGACCGGTGCGATCGTCCGAAGGCCCGGGCGCGTCGGCATCTACTTCCTCGAGCCCGGCGCCGCGCACCGGCCCTCGAACGTCATCTACGATCGCGACGGCGCCGCGATGGCCCTGGCGGAGCCGGAGGAGTTCGACTGGGCGGCCATCTTCGCCGGTGCGGCCTGGTTCCACGTCTCGGGCATCACGCCGGCGCTGTCGGCCACCGCCGGCCGCGTTACCGCGGCCGCCCTCGAGGCGGCGAAGGCGCAGGGTCTCACGACCTCGCTCGACCTCAACTACCGGGCGAAGCTGTGGCGCTACGGCAAGACCGCGCCGGAGGTCATGCGCGGGCTGATGCCCCACGTCGACGTCGCGATGGCCAACGAGGAGGACTGCCAGAAGTCGCTCGGGATCGAGGCCGTGGCGGACGTCTCCGGCGGCCACCTCGACCGCGCCGCCTACGAGGCGCTCACCGCGCGTGTCCTCGCGGAATTCCCGGGTCTCACGCTGGTCGCGGTGACTCTCCGCGAGAGCCACGGGGCCGACGTGAACGGGTGGTCCGCCTGCCTGCGCGACCGGGACGGATTCCACGTCGGGCGCCACTTCGACGTCCTCGACATCGTGGATCGGGTCGGGACGGGCGACGCCTTCGCGGCGGGCCTCATCCACGAGCTCGTGCGCGGGATCCCCGCCGCGGACGCGCTCGAGTTCGGGATCGCCGCAGGCTGCCTCAAGCACTCGATCCCGGGCGACTTCAACCGGGTGAGCGCGGCCGAGGTCGGCCAGCTCGTCGCCGGTGCTGGCTCGGGTCGCGTGAACCGCTGACGTCGATTTCCGTCAGGCGCGCCCCTCCCCCGATGCGCTCGATGGCGCGGCGGCCGCGTAGGCGTGGCCACGCCCAGCTCCTCCTCGACCCACAGGAGCCGGTTCCACTTCGCGAGGCGGGGCGAGCGGGTCACGGAGCCGACCCTGATCTGGCCGGGGTTCCGCCCCGACGGACGCGCCGGTCGATCAGAGGAGCGGAAGGCCCGTCAGCGTGGTCTCGAGCCGCCAGAGCTTGCCGGTATCCCGCGCGCTGCCCCAGTCCGAGCTCACGTCCGTGACGTAGATCGCGCTGCCGTCGAAGCAGCAGTTGGTCACCACGACGCCGGGCGCCCAGATCAGGCGCTCCATCGTCGGGCTGCCGCCGCTCCAGTCGACGACCTCGAGCCCGCCCGCGTCGAGGATCGCCACGACCAGGCGTCCGTCCGCGGCGTAGGCACACCCATCCGGCGTGGTCTCCTGGCCGAGCTGCGCGAGCATCTCCCAGCCGCCGCCCGGGGTGGCGCCGATGATCCGCTTCGTGTGCGACTCCATCCAGACGAGGCGGTTGCTCGGGTCGAACGCCAGGCCGTTCGGGAACGTGTTGCCGAGCTCGTAGATCAGCTCAGTCCCCTTGGGCCCGGTCCGGCAGAGCCAGCCGTGGAGGTCGGCGGTCGGCGCGAAGTCGTCCGGGTCGGTGAAGTAGAGCATCCCGTCGGGGCCGAAGCAGAGGTCGTTCGGCGCCCGGAGCGGGCGGCTGCTTGCCGTCGTCGTCACGACGTCCCACGAGCCGTTCGCGGGGTCCACCGCGACGATCGCGGGGGCGACGGGATTCGGATCGACCCAGTCGCCGACCACGCCGCGCCCGCGCGTCACGTAGATGAGGCCGTCCTTGCCGAGGGCGAGCCCGTTCGGGTTCCCGCCGACCTGGGCGAGCGTGCGGACCACGCCGTCCTCGAGCACCGACACGCACCCGTCGAACTCCTCGACGAACGCAAGCCGTCCGTCCGGCAGGACGAGCGGGCCCTCCGGAAAGCCAAGGCCAGACGCCGCCTTGGTCGCCTCGATCAGCAGCATTGCCGCCTCCTCCGAGCACACCCAGTGGTCAGTCGGCGGCCGACCGCGCCGTGGGCGGCCGGGCCCCCGATCACCTCATGTCATGTATCGTATCTCAACAGCGCCCGCGACGACCACGATCCCGCCCGCCGCCGGAGGCTCCCGTGACGTCCTCGCCTCACCAGATCGAGCGGATCACGACGCTCGTCGTGCCGCGCTTCCCGAACCTCGTCCTGCTCGAGATCGAGACCGCCGACGGCATGGTCGGCCTCGGCGAGACGTACTTCGGCGCCGACGCGGTGACCGCCTACATCCACGAGACCGCCGCCCCGTACCTCCTCGGCCTGGACGCCCGTGACATCCCGCGCCACTGGACGGCGCTGTTCCGGTACTGGGGACGGAGCGGCATCGGCGCGGAGGCGCGCGGCGCTTCCGCGATCGACATCGCGCTTTGGGATCTCGCGGCCAAGCGGACGGGACAGCCGCTCTACGAGTCGCTCGGCGGCGCCGCGCGCCACGACATCGCCGCGTACAACACGTGCGGCGGTCCGGACTAGGGGCGGAGGCGGAGCGTCCGCGGCGACAAGCTGGTCGGCGTGATGGCGCCCGAGGGGCGGTACGAGGACCTGCTGGGCTTCCAGCACGAGCCGGAGGCGCTGGCCCGGAGCCTCCTCGACATGGGCTTCCGGGCGATGAAGATCTGGCCGTTTGACGAGGAGGCCGACCGGACCGGCGGGACCTGGATCGATCCGAAGGGCCTTGAGCGGGGTCTCGAGCCCTTCCGTCGGATCCGCGATGCCGTGGGCGACCGGATGGAGGTCGCCCTCGAGCTGCACGGGCGCTGGAGCCTCACGGCGGCGGTCAAGATCGCGCGGGCCGCGGAGCTCTACTCACCGATGTGGATCGAGGACCCGATCCGGATGGACAGCGTCGACGTCCTCGCTGAGTTCGTGCGCTCCACGACGATCCCGACCGTCGCCAGCGAGAACGTCGGCAGCCCGTACCCCTATCGGGACGTCCTGGAGCGGGCCGGTGTGGGCATCGTCATGGTCGACCCGTCATGGGCCGGCGGCGTCACCGTCGCGCGCAAGGTCGCCGACCTCGCGGCACTCTATCACCGGCCGTTCACGCCGCACGACTGCACCGGGCCGGTCACGCTCGGCGTCGGGGTCCACCTCTGCCTTAACGCGGAGGCGGCGCTGATGCAGGAGATGGTCCGGGCCTACTACTTCGGCTGGTACGACGAGCTCGTGGATGGCCAGCCCGTCTTCGAGTCGGGCAGGCTGCGGCCGCCGGACCGGCCCGGCCACGGCGTCCGTCTCCGCGATGAGGTCCGGCGCTCGGCCGACCTTGTGACCAGGACCTCGACGACCTCGGCGTGAGACCCGCCGCGATGGCCTCCCGGCATCGGTCAGGCGCGTTCGGACAAGACCCGGGCCGCCGCGTCCCGCCGCGCGGTGCGCGACATGCGCGACATCCGGCGGGGCCGCACGTCGACCCGCGGCGCCAGGTACGGCGCGATGCGCGGATCCTCGAGCCGTCCCCGGACGAGCTCCAGCATCGCGGACCGACCCGCCTGCACCCGCTCCGCCGCCGCGGCGGCATCGCGGGCGGCGACGCCCTCCATCCGGCCGGCGATGATCCCCATCTCGATGTCCCACGCGTCGTCGAACTGGTGCATGAAGACACGCTCGTAGCGCCGGGTCGGGTGGAGCACGAGACCCATCACGACGTGGACGAGCCGCGGCAGCCTAGCGATCGCGAACATGCGCTCGTGCATGACCGCGCTCTGCTCGAAGAAGCCCCGGCTGTCGTGGTCGTCCCGGTAGCCCCGCATCTTCCCGAGGAGCCGCTCGAGCATCGCGAACTCCGATGCCGTCGCCCGCTCGACGACACGGGTCAGGGCGGGGACCTCCAGGGCGTCCTGGATGAACATCAGCTCTTCGTACTCGTCGATGGACAGCCAGGTCACCGTGGCGCCCTGGTACGGCTCAAGCTTGACGAGGCCGTCGGCCTCGAGCTGGAGGAGCGCCTCGCGGACCGGCGTCTTGGACACGCGGAACTGCGTCGCGAGCTCGGCTTCGACCAGTCGCGTGCCCGGCGGGAGCTCGAGCTCGGCGATC
>JAJYGO010000079.1:5098-10387 GCA_021785115.1 Chloroflexota bacterium
GGCGATCATCCCGGTCAGCGACTCGTAGACGGGCATCCGGTAGGTCCGGACGTTCAGTGGAATGGCCTCCCGCCGCGTCGGGGCCAGGGTCTGCTCGATCTTCACGCGCACCTGCCGGCTGATGGTCTGGGCTGGGCCAACGGCCCAAGGATACCCCGCGCGCGGCGACCGATCGCTCGCGCGACCCGTCACGGCCCGGGACTGTGACCGCCCCTCCCGGCGGATCGCCGGGCCACCTCGACCGCCCCGATCGCGGGCGATCACGGAGCGACACGCGCCGGGAGGAGGCCCGCCTCCCGTTGCGAGGCGTATGATATATGAAGTATCGTTGTTCGGGATCTCGATCCTGCCCGCTCGTCGACGAACGATCGGCACGACGGTTCGGCGGTCCCGCGAGGCGATGACCGTGCGGTTGCACCCATAGGAGGTAGCGTGAAAGCGGTCGTGATGCCGGCGCTCGGCGTGGCCATGAGCGAGGGACTCCTGCTCAGCTGGCTGAAGGTGCCGGGCGACGTCGTCGCCGAGGGCGACGCGATCGCCGAGATCGAGACCGACAAGTCGACGGTCGACGTCACCAGTCCTGCCGCGGGCACGATCGGCGAGCTCCTCGTCGAACCCGGGGCCGTCGTCCCAGTCGGGACAGCGCTCACCCACATCCTGGAGCCCGGCGACGAGGCCGGTGCCGACGCGCCGGGCGCGGGCGGGGCACCGTCCGCGGCCGCGGGGTCCGACGCCGGTGCGGCCCCCGGCCCATCGGGCCCGACCCCGTCGTCGGCGGCTCCGGTCGCCGGAGGCCCCGGAGCGCGGATGCCGAACCGCCTCAGCCCTCGCGAGCGCCGGATGGCGCGCGAGGCCGCGGAGCGCGGTGCCGGACCCGCGACCGGGGTGCCCGCGACCCCTGGAGCCGTGGGCGGTCCCGCGGCCGGGCCCGCGCCCGCCGTCGTGCCGGGGAAGCACCGCGACCTGATCGCCGCGAAGGTCTCCGAGTCCTGGCGGACCATCCCGCACTTCGCCGTCACACGCGAGGTCGACGCGGAAGCCATGGTCGGGGTGCGCGAGGGCTGGAGCGGCCCCGGAGAGCGGCCGAGCTTCACTGACCTGATGGTCCGGGCCCTAGCGATCGCGCTGCGCGAGGCCGGCGAGGCCGCACCCGTCGACGTGGGGCTTGCGGTGGCCACGCCACAGGGCGTCGCCATCCCCGTCATCCGCGGGGTGCTTGCTCTCGACCTTGCGGGCATCCGCCAGGCACGCGAGGCGGCCGTCGCCCGGGCCCGTGCAGGGCGCCTGACCCCTGACGACCTCGCGAACCCGCCACGGTCGACGCTCTCCAACCTCGGTGCGCAGGGCATCGACAGCTTCACCGGGGTCATCGCACTCGGCCAGGGGAGCCTGCTCACGGTCGGTCGCGTGGCCGCCCGCCCGTACGTCGCCGGCCGCGGGATCGCGGTGCGCGACAGCTTCATCGCCACCCTCAATGTCGACCATCGGACCTTCGATGGCGACGATGCGGCCCGGCTGCTTCTCTCATTCGTCTCTGCCGTGGAAGACGCCGTGCGTCTCGAGAAGGAGGTCGTCCTCGCATGACCACTGTCCCCGCGTCGGGACGACCGACGCGTGAGTTCCTCCCGATCGATGTCGGCGGCATCGACGCCGATCGTATGCGCGCGTGGCTCGCGCAGATGCTCCTGATCCGTGAGTTCGAGTCGACTCTCGATGCGCTCTCGATCAGCGGGAAGATTCCCGGTGGTCTGCACCTTTCCCTCGGCCAGGAGGCAGTCGCGGTCGGCGTGGCGGCGGCGCTCGAGCCGCAGGACCTCGTCGCCTGCTCGCACCGCTCCCACCACCACGCTCTCGCCAAGGGCCTGGCGCCGCGGTCCGTCATGGCCGAGCTCTTCGGCAAGGCGACCGGCTGCCGCGGCGGTCGCGGCGGCAGCATGCACCTCGCAGACCTCTCGATCGGCTTCCTCGGCGGGAACGGGATCGTCGGGGCCGGTGTCGGCGTCGCGATGGGCGCGGCCCTCGGGGCCCACCTGCGCGGTCTCGACCAGGTCGCGGTCGGCTTCTTCGGGGACGGCGGCGCGAACACCGGCCGGACTTGGGAGGTCATCAACATCGCGTCGGTCTGGAAGCTGCCGCTGATCGTCGTCTGCGAGAACAACCAGTACGCAGTGGAGACCGCCACGGTGAAGCTCACGGGCGGCGGGTCCATCTCGCGCCGCGCCGAGGGCTTCGGCCTGCCGGTCCTGACGGTCGACGGGCAGGACATCGCGGCGATGTACCGGGCGGCGCGGTCGGCGCGGGAGCGCGCGGCCCGCGGCGAGGGCCCGACATTCATCGAGGCGGTGACCTACCGCTACGAGGGCCACAGCACGGGCCAGATCATCAACTACCGCACGGCCGACGAGGTCGCCGAGTGGCGCGACACCAAGGATCCGGTCGCGCGCCTGCGGCTCGCCCTCCAGACGACCGGCGCGCTCCCCGACGCTGGGTACGACGATTCGGTGGCGACGGCACGGGCCACCGTGCAGGACGCGATCGCGTTCGCCGACGCGTCGCCGCTGCCGGACCCGGGCGATGCCACGCGTGACGTGACGGCGATCGAGCTTGGACTGGGGAACGTGCGATGACCCCCGTGACCTACTCCCAGGCGTTCGCCCAGGGGATGCGCGAGGAGATGACGCGCGACGAGCGGATCTTCGTCCTCGGGACGGACCTGCTCGACCGGGGCGGCCATTTCGGACAGGTGCTCGGCCTCGGCAAGGAGTTCGGTGCCGAGCGCGTCCGCGACATGCCGATCTCCGAGGCCGCGATGGTCGCCGCCGGGGTCGGTGCCGCCCTGAACGGCATGCGGCCGGTGGTGGACCTCAACTTCATCGACTTCGCGTTCGGGGCGATGGACGAGATCGTCAACCAGGCCGCCAAGCTGCGCTACATGTTCGGGACGCCCATCCCGCTGGTGATTCGGGGGACGTCGGGCGTGGCGCTGTATGCCGCCCAGCACAACAACAGCCTCGAGTCGGTGTTCGCCCACATGCCCGGCCTGCTCGTCGCCACCCCGGCCACGCCGGCCGACGCGAAGGGGCTCCTCAAGTCGGCGCTCCGTGGCGGCGACCCGGTCATGTTCATGATGCACAAGAGGCTCAGCGGGACGCGCGGAGAGGTCGGCGGGCCGGAGGACCTCGTGCCCCTCGGGCAGGCGGCGATCCGGCGGACGGGCGGCGATGTCACGGTCGTCACGTACAGCCAGATGGTCTTCAAGGCGCTCGAGGCCGCGACGGCGCTCGCGGCCGACGGGATCGAGGCAGAGGTCATCGACCTGCGGACCGTGATGCCGCTCGACTTCCCGACGGTCTTCGAGTCGGTCCGCAAGACGGGCCGCCTCGTGTCGGTGACCGAGGAGCCCGCATTCGCGAGCGTCGCTTCGGAGGTCGCCGCGCGGACGCAGGAGGCGGTCTTCGACTGGCTGGCCGGCCCCGTGGTCGTCCTCGGCGCGAAGCACGCGCCGATCGCCCACGCCCCGGTGCTGTTCGAGTCCGTCCTGCCGCAGGCGGCCGACATCGAGCGGGTGGCCCGCGAGCTCGTGGGGCGGGCCGAGTCATGACCCCCCTGCTCGTGATCGCCCAGGGCACGCTTCCGGACGCGGCGGTCGAGGAGGCGCACCTCGCCGGCCGGGCCACCGTCCGGTTCACCAGGCTCGACACCCCGGAGCAGGTCCGGGACGCGACACGCGACGCGCAGGCGGTCATCGTGACGACGCATCCGATCACCGCGGCGCACATCGCCGCCCTCGGAGACCAGGTGCGCGTGATCGGCCGGGCCGGCACCGGGCTCGACGCGATCGACCTCGAGACCGCCCGGGCCAAGGGTCTGATCGTCTACCACACCCCCGACTACGCCACGGTCGAGGTCGCGACCCATGCCCTGGCCCTGATCCTGGCCGTCCACCGGCGCATCGTCGACGCCGACCGGCAGGCGCGCGTGGACTGGGCCGGCTGGCGCTCGATCGGTCCGATCCCACCGCTTGACGAGCTGACGGCCGGGGTCGTCGGGACCGGCCGGATCGGGCGGGCGGTCATCGACCGCCTTCGCCCGTTCGTGGCGCGGATCGTCACCTACGATCCGTACGCGCCGGCGACACCGGACGGCGCGGAGCGTGTCGACTCCCTCGACGAGATCCTCCGCCGCTCGAACATCGTGACGCTCCACATGCCGCTGTCGCCGGCGACGCGCGGGATCATCGGCGCCCGCGAGCTCGCGCTCCTCCCGCCCGGCGCCGTCATCGTGAACGTCTCGCGCGGCGGGCTGATCAACGAGTCCGATCTCTGCGCCGCCCTCGAGACCGGCCGACTCGGCGGCGCCGGGCTCGATGTGCTGTCATCCGAGCCCGTTCGGGCCGACAACCCGATCCTCGCGGCCCCGCGGCTCGTCCTCTCACCGCACTTGGGGTGGTACTCGAGCGCGTCGGAGCGCCGGGTCCGGACTCAGGTCGTCGATGGCGTCCTGGCGTGTCTCGAAGGGGCCGCCCCGGCCTCGGGCCGGATCGCGGTCGACCCCAGGAGCCCGGAGGTTCGCTGAGATGCTCATCGCCAGGTACGACGACGGCCAGGGAATCCACCTCGGCGTCGTGGAGGGTGACGAGGTCCGGCCCATCGACCCGGCCGTCCTGGGGCCGGCGGTGGACGTGGCCCGGCTGGGAGCCGCCGCTCTCGCGGCATCCGGCTGGCGCGACGACGACGACCTCCCGCTCGGGGCGCCCCGGCCCGTGGCTGGTGTGCGCCTGCTGGCGCCAGTCCCACACCCCGAGAAGGTGATCTGCGTCGGGGTCAACTACGGCCTCCACGCGGCCGAGGCGAACCTCGCCCCGCCGCCGTTCCCCGAGATCTTCGCCAAGTTCCCGAACGCGATCCAGGACCCGGGTGGCCCGATCGTGCTCCCCGACGTGGACACCGCGAATGACTACGAAGGCGAGCTGACGGTCGTCATCGGCTCGGCAGTCCGCAACCTGACCCCCCAGACGGCGCTCGGGGCAGTCGCGGGCTATACAGTCGGCAACGACGTGAGCGCCAGGACGGTCCAGCTGCGGGTGACGCAGTGGGTCACCGGCAAGACCCCCGACACCTTCTGTCCGATCGGTCCGTGGCTGGCGACGCCGGGCACGGTCGGGGACCCCCAGACGCTCCAGTTGACGACAACGATCGGGGGCACCGCGCTCCAGAGCGCGTCCACGAAGCAGATGATCTTCACCGTCGAGCACCTTCTCGTCTATCTGTCGTCCATGTTGACGCTCGT
>JAJYGO010000434.1 GCA_021785115.1 Chloroflexota bacterium
CCCGGGGACGTGGCCGGACGGGTCAGTGCCGACGCGGCCGGGATCACCGGCCTGGCCGAGGGCACCCCGGTGCTCGCCGGCACCATCGACGCCTGGGCGGAGGCCGCCAGCGTCGGGGTGAGCGAGTCGGGCGACCTGATGCTGATGTACGGGACCACCATGTTCCTGGTGCAGGTGGTGGACCGGGCGCAGCCGGACCCGCACCTGTGGACCACGCGGGGGATCATGCCCGGGACCCTCACGCTGGCCGGCGGGATGGCCACCTCGGGCGCGCTCACGGCATGGATGCGGGACCTGACCGGCAGCTCCTACGAGCAGCTGCTGACGGAGGCGGAGGGCACGCCGCCCGGTTCGGACGGGGTGGTCGTCCTCCCGTACTTCGCCGGCGAACGGACCCCGCTCTTCGACGTGAACGCGCGTGGCGCGGTGCTCGGGCTCACGCTCCGTCACGGACGGGGACACCTCTACCGCGCGCTGCTGGAGGCGACCGCGTTCGGGGTGCGCCACAACCTCGAGGTGATGACGGCGTCCGCCGGCGCCCCCACGCGCGTGGCGGCCGTGGGCGGCGGCACGCGAGGCGGGCTGTGGCTGCAGATCGTCTCGGACGTGACCGGCCTGCCGCAGGAGCTCCGCCAGTACACCCTGGGCGCCAGCTACGGGGACGCGTGGCTTGCCGCCGGCGCCGCAGGGATCACGGAGACGGGGGCCTCCTGGAACCCGGTCGTGGCCGTGGTGTCGCCCGACGCCGATCGGGCGGAACGGTACGACGCGCTCTACGGTGTCTACCGGGAGCTCTATCCGGCGACACGCGGGCTCGCGCACCGACTGGCCGCGCTCCAGGAACCTTGAGGCGGTGCCGCAGCTGCGCCCGAACCGCGCCACACGCCACGTGACCGTGGGTGACGCCGCCGCGGCGATCTCCGGGCCGGGTTCCACCCGCGTCGCCCGGGGCGGGCCGGGTGGGGATGCCGCGCCCGTGCGCAGCGCGCTTCGCCCGGGCGACCTGCGCACGGAGGGCGTCGCCGACCCCATCGGGCTGGGGACGCCGGAGCCGCGCCTCTCCTGGCGGCTGATCCCCCGGCGCGGGTCACGTGGAATCCGGCAGGACGCATGCCAGGTCGAGGTGCGCGCCGACGGGCCCGGTGCGGCGGCGGAGGCGGCGGGGATGGTGGGATCCGGCGCTGGGCCGGGTCGCCCCGGGCCGAGCGACGGGCTTCCCGCGCGGGCCGGCCCGCGCTGGGACAGCGGGCGCGTGCCCACCGGCGCGCCGTGGCTGATCTACGCGGGTCCCGCGCTGGAGTCCCGGCAGCGCTGCCGCTGGCGCGTCCGGGTCTGGGACGGCGGCGGGCGCGTCTCTCCGTGGAGCGCGTGGGCCACCTTCGAGATGGGCCTCCTCCGCGACGAGGATCGTCGAGCCGCGTGGATCGGCGCTGTGCAGCCCGGCGCGGATGCGCGTCTGCACCTCCGTCACGCGCACCGGATCTGGGTGGCGCCGCATCTCGGCGACCCGGACCGGGCGGGATTCCGCCGCACCATCGCGCTGGACGGAGCCGGGCCCGCCTCCGCCCGCCTCCGGCTGACGGGCGGCGCCCGGCGCGCGTGGATCGACGGCAGGCCCGTCTGGGCGTCGCCGGTCGGCGCGGGCAGCGGCCGCCCGGAACCGACGAGCGACGTCCCGCGCGGCACGACGCCTGTCGCCACGACGGGATGGCAGGCCGACGTCGACGTGACCGGCGTGCTGCACCCGGGCCGCATCGTGCTGGCGGTCGAGGCGTGTCGGGAGCCGGGCTCGCCTCCGGGCCTGCTGGCCGAGCTCGTCGTCACGGACGCCGCCGGCGTCGAGCACCGCACCTGCAGCGACGGGGCCTGGACCTGCGCGGCCGACCCGGCGGAGGGCTGGCAGACCGCCGGTGACGACGATCGGGCATGGCCGCTGGCCCGGCCGGTCGCCCGCTGGGGCGATCCCCCGTGGGGGCGCGATCCGGCGCTGGTTCGCCCGCCCCGGCTGCTCCGTCGGCGGTTCACCGTGGGGCGACTGGTGCGCCGGGCGCGGATCTATGCGAGCGCCCTGGGCGTCTACGAGCTGCGGTTCGACGGGTCCCCGGTCTCCGACGAGCGCATGGCCCCCGGCTGGACCGACTTCCGCCAGCGGGTCGAGTACCAGGCATTCGACGTCACGCCGTTCGCGACACCCGGCGAGCACGTGCTGGGCGCCGTGCTCGCCGACGGCTGGTACGCAGGGCACGTGGGCCTCTGGGGGCCCGGTCGCTACGGTCCCGACCCGCTCTTCTGGTGCCGGCTGGAGATCGAGTTCGAGGACGGCGGCCGCGAGGTCGTCGCGAGCGATGAGCACTGGGAGGCGGCCGAGGGAGCCATCCGCTACGCGGACCTGCTGATGGGCCAGACGATCGACCATCGTCGACGGGACCCGGCATGGGATGGTCCGGCCGCGGCCGACGCCTGGACGCCGGTCCGGGTGGGCGAGCACGCCGCGCCGCTGGTTGCCCGGGTCGGGCCGCCCGTGCGGGTGACCATGGAGGTGCCCCCGGCGCGCATCGAGACCCGACCCGACGGGAGCGCCGTGGTGGATCTCGGCCAGAACGTCGTGGGCTGGATCCGGCTGGCGGCGCGCGGTCCGGCCGGGCGACGGATCCTGCTGCGGCATGCCGAGGCCCTGGAGCCCGACGGGAGCCTGCTCCTCGCGACCCTGCGGTCTGCGCAGGCCCTGGACGAGTTCATCCTGGGCGGCGAGGGCGAGGAGGTCTTCGAGCCGACGTTCACCTACCACGGGTTCCGCTTCGTGGAGGTGACGGGTTACCCGGGCGTTCTCGATCCGGCATCGATCACGGCATGCGTGGTCCACGCCGACATGCCGGTGACCGGCGGCTTCGCGTGCTCGCACCCGGGCCTCACCCGACTGCAGCGCAACATCACGTGGGGGCAGCGGGGCAACTTCCTGAGCGTGCCGACGGATTGCCCGCAGCGTGACGAGCGGCTCGGGTGGACCGGCGACGCGCAGGTCTTCGCGTCCACGGCCGCCTTCAACATGGACGTCCGCCGCTTCTTCGACAAGTGGCTGGAGGACGTGCGGGACGCGCAGCACCCGGACGGGGCCATCCCCGACGTCGTGCCGGAGATGGCCGAGATCGGCGCCGGGGCGGCGGGCTGGGGCGATGCCGTGACGATCGTCCCCTGGACGCTCCACCGCCACTACGCCGACGAGCGCGTGGTGCGCCGGGCCCTGCCGGCCATCCTCCGCTGGCTGGAGTACCTGGCCGGGACCAGCGAGGGGCACGTCCGTCCCGCCTCCGGGTACGGCGACTGGCTGTCGGTGGACGCGGACACCCCCAAGGACCTGGTGGGCACCGCCTACTTCGCCTACAGCGCCCGCCTGGCCGCGGAGCTCGCGCAGGTCATGGGGCGCGGCGAGGACGCTGCCGCGTGCACACGACGCTTCGAGGAGATCCGGCGCGCCTTCCGCGAGCGCTTCGTCCAGGGAGGCGGGCTGGTCGAGAGCGGGACGCAGACCGCCTGCGTCGTCGCCCTCAGAGTCGGTCTTCTCGAGCCGGAGGAGATCCCCCTCGTGGTCGAACGCCTGGTGGCTGACATCCGCAACCGCAACTGGCACCTCTCGACCGGTTTCCTCGGCACGCCGTGGCTGCTGCCCGCCCTCGCGGAGGGAGGCCGGCTGGACGTGGCCTATCGGCTGCTCCTCGCGGACACGTACCCCTCGTGGCTCTACCAGGTGCGCCAGGGCGCCACCACCATGTGGGAGCGCTGGGACGGGTTCACCGACGGGAAGGGCTTCCACACCAGCCTGACCACCGCGGGCATCTTCACCGACGTGATGAACTCGCTGAACCACTACGCGTACGGGTCGGTGGGCGCGTTCATGTACGCCTTCCTGGGGGGTCTGCGACTCGAGGCGCCGGGCTACGAGCGGGTGCGCATCGAGCCGAGGCCGGCGCCGGGCGTCTCCTGGGCCCGCACCTGGGTCCACTCGGTGCGCGGCCGGATCGCGTGCGGCTGGCGTGCGGGCACGGACGATTTCCGGCTCGACCTGTGGGTGCCGCCGGGCGTCACGGCGGAGGTGGTGCTGCCCGGGTCACCCGACGCCATCGAGGAGGGGGCCGTGCCGCTGGCCGCAGCCGCCGGCGTGGCGGGCGTGCGCGACGTGGACGGCGAGACGGTGGCGGTCGTGGGGTCGGGCCGGTACCACTTCCGGGTCCGGGGTCGCGGGACCTCCTGACCGCGGCGCCTCGCCGATCGAAACGCCTCAGGGCCGTGGCGTGTTCCGGCCCTCGGGCGCCGACGGCGGCTGGTGCGCGGCCGGCGTCGAACGGAGTCCCAACGGGCCGCGTGCCGGTCCACGGGACGCGTGTCAGGCGCCCGGCGTCTCCTCGACGATCACCACATGGAGCGTCCGCGGGCCATGCACCCCCTCCACGCGATTCAGCTCGATGTCGCTGGTCGCGGACGGCCCGCTGATCCAGGTGAGCGGCCGCACGGGGCGCAGGGCCGCGATCGCCTCCGGCACCGTTCCCACGATGCGGCCCGCCTCCACCACGCACAGGTGCACGTCGGGAACCAGGCTGAGCGCGCGCCGGCCCTGTCCGGGCCCGCCGTCGAGCACGATGGTGCCGGTCTCGGCGATCGCCAGGGCGCAGCCCGTGACGACGGCGTCGGCACCGTCCAGGGTCGCGGACGCGAGGGGCGGGTCGTCGGTGAGCCGCTCGACCCGCGCATCGCGCAGCCAGGCATCCGGCATCCCGGCGGGGACCACCACCCGGCGCGCGCCGCGTGCCTCCAGCACGTCCGAGATGACGCGGGCAACGCCGCCCGGGTCGGTCCGGTGGACCGTGGCGCGGTAGTCGGCGACCTGCGACGCGAAGAGCGCGACCACGTCGACACCGTGTTCCGGTGCCCGCCGGTACGCCCGCGGCACATCGGGGACCGGTGGCCGGTCGGCCAGCGCCGCGCGCAGGCGCTCCAGGATCTCGGCGCGAGCATCGCCCGGGTGGCGCGACACCGGCCCGTTCACGGCGCGTCCTCCGGCGCCCGGCCCTGCCTCGAGCGCTCCTGCCCGGAGGGTGTCGAGCCGGCGCCGCCTCGCCCGACGCGGCGCCACCAGGCGCGGAAGGACTCCCGCGCCGGGGCGGGCAGGTCACGCTCGCCGAACCAGGCCGAGACCGGCCAGGGGCCGCGCAGCGCGCCGATCCGCCCTCCGCGGCGGGCGACCACGCGCCCGGCCAGCCCGGCGGCCCGCTCGGCGATGGACAGCCGACGCGGCCGCTCCATGACCCAGCTCGCCACCCCCAGGACCAGCTCGTCCGGCTCGGGCACGTGCGGGCCCATCGGATGCTGGCGCACCACCTGCGCGCGCAGGTGCACCAGGACCCCGGGGATGTCGATGCGGACGGGGCAGACCTCGAAGCACGCCCCGCACAGCGACGAGGCGTAGGGGAGGGAGGCCGTCTGCGCGTCCACAGGGTGCCGGACGATCCCCCGCAGCTGGGGCGTGAGGATCGCGCCGATGGGCCCCGGGTAGACCGAGCCGTAGGCGCGGCCGCCCACGCGCTCGTAGACCGGACAGACGTTCAGGCACGCGGAGCAGCGGATGCAGCGCAGCGCCTGGCGCCCCACCGGGTCCGACAGCACGTCCGAGCGGCCGTTGTCCAGCAGCACCAGGTGGAATGCCTGGGGGCCGTCGCCCGGCGTCACGCCGGTCCACATCGAGGTGTAGGGGTTCATCCGCTCCGCCGTGGCCGAGCGCGGGAGGAGCTGGAGGAAGACCTCGAGGTCCTGCCAGCGCGGCAGGAGCTTCTCGATGCCCATCACCGTGATCAGCACCTCGGGGAGCGTCAGGCACATGCGCCCGTTCCCCTCGGACTCCACCACCGCGATCGTCCCGGTCTCCGCGATCGCGAAGTTCGCGCCCGAGACCGCGACGCGGGCGCGCAGGAACTTCTCCCGCAGGTGCAGCCGGGCCGCCTCGGCCAGCTCGCGCGGCTCGTCGGACAGGTCGTCGGGGGCGGGACGCCCGGCCAGCGCCATCTCACGGCGGAAGATCTCGCGGATCTCCGCGCGGTTGCGGTGGATCGCCGGCACCAGGATGTGGGACGGCAGGTCGTGGCCGAGCTGCACGATCAGCTCCGCGAGGTCCGTCTCCCAGGCGGCGATGCCGGCCTCGGCGAGGGCCTCGTTGAGCTCGATCTCCTCGGTGGCCATCGACTTGACCTTGACCACCTCGGTGGCGCCGTGCTCGCGCACGATGCGCGTCACGATGGCGTTGGCCTCCGCGGCGTCCCGGGCCCAGTGCACCGTTCCGCCGGCGTCGGTGACCGCCCGCTCGAGCTGTACGAGGAGCGCCGGCAGGTCGTGGAGGACCTCGTTCTTGATGGCGGCACCGGCGAGCCGCAGGGCCTCCCAGTCGTCGCGCTCGGCGACTGCCCGGGCACGCTTCGCGCGGATGGTGGCCGTCGCCCGCTGCAGGTTGGCGCGCAGCCGCGTGTCCGCCAGCGCGGCTCGCGCGGCACGCGGGAACGGCGGCGTGCCGGCATAGGTCGGGATTGGCTCGAACGGCCGGCCGGCCCGGCCGCGTGCGCCGGGCTCGGGCGGCGCGAGGGGCTGCGGCGCGAGGGGCTGCAGCTCGCGATCGGGCGCCGTCATCCGCCGTCCTCCGGTCCGGCCAGGATCTCGGCCATGTGCATCACCCGCACCGGTGCGCCGCGGCGCGAGAGGAGCCCACCGATGTGCATCAGGCAGGACGTGTCCGACGCGGTGAGCACCTCCGCGCCGGACGCCAGCACGTCCGCGACCTTGTCGAGCCCCATGGCGACCGACGTGTCCGCGTTCTTCACGGCGAACGTGCCGCCGAAGCCGCAGCAGGTCTCCGCGTGAGGCATGTCCACCAGGGTCAGGCCGTCGACGGCCGCCAGCAGGCGCTCGGGCCGGTCGCCCACCCCCAGCAGTCGCCGCGAGTGGCAGGTGGGGTGGAACGCCACGGTGTGCGGGAAGCGCGCGCCGACATCGGTGACGCCGAGCACGTCGACCAGGAACTCGCTCAGCTCGTAGACCCGGGGCGCCACCTCCGCGACGCGTGCCGGGAGGGACGGATCCGTGCCCGCGTCGGCCGCCTCCCGGGCGACCGTGGCGTGGTAGTGCCGCACCATGGAGGCGCACGAGGACGAGGGGGTCACCACGGCGTCGTAGCCGGCGAAGACGCGCACGAAGCCCTGCACGAGCGGGACGCACGCCTCGCGATAGCCGGTGTTGAAGTGCATCTGGCCGCAGCAGGTCTGGCCCGGCGGGAACTCCACCGGCTGCCCGAGGCGACGCAGGAGGCGCACCACCGCCCGCCCCACCTGCGGGTACAGGAGGTCGTTGTAGCAGGCGACGAACAGCGCCACCCGCACGGCGTCACCCGCCCCGTCGGGCGCCGGTCGGCCCCGGCGCCGGGGCACCCGCGGCCGACGGCGTCAGCCACGGCATGCGGGCGGTGCCACCTGCGCTCACCGCAGGAACGCCGCGGCGACGCCTGCGTCGACGGGTACCAGCAGGCCGGTCGTGAGCGCCAGGTCCCCCCCGGTGAGGGCGAACACCGCCGCCGCGACGTGCTCCGGGAGGACCTCGCGCTTCAGGAGCGTGCGCTGCGCGTAGAACTCGCCGAGCTTCTCCTCCGGCACGCCGTAGACGGCGGCTCGCTCCGCGCCCCAGCCACCGGCGAAGATCCCGGATCCGCGCACCACGCCGTCGGGGTTGACGCCGTTCACTCGGATCCCGTGTGCCCCAAGCTCCGCGGCAAGCAGCCGCACCTGGTGGGCCTGGTCCGCCTTCGCCGCGCCGTACGCGACGTTGTTGGGGCCGGCCACCAGCGCGTTCTTGCTGACGATGTAGATGATGTCCCCGCCCAGGTGCTGCTCGGTCATGACCCGCGCCGCCTCGCGCGCGACCAGGAACGACCCGCGCGCCATCACGTCGTGCTGGCGGTCCCAGTCGGCCAGCGTGGTGTCCAGCAGGGAGCGCGACAACGAGATGCCGGCGTTGTTCACCACCAGGTCCACGCCACCGAAGGCCAGCACGGCGCACCGGAACGCCTCGGTGACCTGCGCCTCGTCGGTGACGTCCACGGTGACCGCGATGGCGGTGTCGGTGCCCCCCAGCTCGCCCGCCACGGCGCTTGCGCGCCCGCCGTCGATGTCGGCGACCACCACGCAGGCGCCCTCGGCGGCCAGCCGGTGGGCGATGGCGCGGCCGATCCCGGATCCCGCACCCGTCACGAGGGCGACGCGCGTCGCGAGCGGCTTCGGCTTCGGCATCCGCTGGAGCTTCGCTTCCTCCAGCGCCCAGTACTCGATGCGGAACTTCTCCGACTCCGGGATCGGCGCATAGGTGGAGAGGGCCTCCGCGCCCCGCATGACGTTGATGGCGTTGACGTAGAACTCGCCCGCCACGCGCGCCGTCTGCTTGTTCGCACCGAAACTGAACATGCCGACCCCGGGCACCAGCACGATCGCGGGATCGGCGCCTCGCATGGCGGGGCTGTCCGGCTGCGCATGGCGCTCGTAGTAGGCGCGGTAGTCCTCCCGGTACGCCGCGTGGAGCTCCTTGAGCCGCGCCACGACCGCGTCGAGCGGGGCGTCCCCCGGCAGATCGAGGAACAGGGGGCGCACCTTGGTGCGCAGGAAGTGGTCCGGGCAGGAGGTGCCGAGCGCCGCCAGCTGCGGCGCCTTGCCGCGGGAGAGGAAGTCCAGCACCACCTCGCTGTCGGTGTAGTGGCCCACCAGGGCCCGGTCGGTGGAGGCCAGGCCGCGGATGACCGGGAAGAGCGCGGCCGCCCGCTCGTGACGCTCGCGTTCCGGCAGGGGCTCCCGGCCTTCGACGACGGGCCCGAAGGGCTCCGGCCGGCCGTGCTCGTCGATGTACCGCTGCGCGGTGGCGATGATCTCGAGCGAGTTGGCCTCGCACGCCTCGGAGCTGTCGCCCCAGGCCGTGATGCCGTGACCGCCGAGGATCACCCCGATCGTTCCCGGTCGATCGCGCTGGATCGCCGCCGTGTCGAGGCCGAGCTGGAACCCGGGACGCCGCCAGGGGACCCAGGCCACCCGGTCGCCGAAGCAGGCGGCGGTCAACGCTTCGCCGTCCGCGGCGGTCGCGAAGGCGATCCCGGAGTCCGGGTGCAGGTGGTCGACGTGGGGCGCGTCCACCAGGGCGTGGGTCGGTGTGTCGATGGATGGCGCCGCACCTCCCCGGCCGTGGAGGCAATAGTCGAAGGCGGCGACCATCTCGTCCTCGCGTTCGACGCCCGGGTAGACGCCGACCAGGGCCCGCAGACGGTCCATCCGGAGCACGGCGAGCCCGCTCTCGGTGAGCGTTCCCAGGTCCCCGCCGGATCCTTTCACCCACATCAGCTCCACCGGTTCCCCGGTTGCGGGGTCAACGGCCGTCCCCTTGACCGACGTGTTCCCGCCGGCGTAGTTGGTGTTGCGCGGATCGGCGCCCAGGCGATGGGAGCGGTCCAGAAGTTCGCGGACTTCCTCGGGGGTCGCCGGCTTGCGTGTCTCCGCGCGGGGATTCGTCAACGTGGTCAAGGGTCTGCCTCCAGCCCGTCGAGGCGTGCGGCTGCGTCGCGGCAGCGCCGTGCACGCGAAGATTCTCGCCGCACCATAGCACGCTCGCAGACGCTTTTGAATACTTTCGATTGATTGTGTTGACACTTCGATCGATGTGCTCGTATCGTGCGCCCACGCAAGTGCTCCCGGTCTCGTCCTGGTCGTGGTTCCGCGGGGTGAAGGGTGCCGAAGACACGTGCCACCGGCGATGAGTTCGCGCGAGAGCGACAGCACCGCATCGCGCTCGTGGTGCAGGAGCACGGCCGCGCGCGAGTGATCGACCTCGCCGCGCAGTTCGGCGTCTCGGCCGTCACCATCCGGAAGGACCTGGCGCGTCTCGAGCAGGAGCAGCGACTCGTCCGGACCCATGGCGGAGCGGTCGCCGTCGGCCGCGCCCGACCCGAGAGCGCATTCGAGATCCGCGAGCGCCTCCAGCAGGACGAGAAGACCTGGATCGCCGCGGACGCCGTCTCCCTCATCCACGACGGCGAGGCGGTCGTCCTCGATGCCAGCACGACGGCGCTCTACGTGGCGCGCGCGATCCGGGCTCACGGAGGCTGGACGCACCTGACGGTGGTCACGAACGGTCTGCGGATCGCGTCGGAACTGGCCGGGTACTCGGGCGTCAGCGTACTGATGCTCGGGGGTTGGGTGCGACACGAGGCCTTCTCCCTGGTGGGCGGGATCGGGGACGGCATGTTCCGGCGCATCAACGTGCAGAAGGCCATCGTGGGCGCCGCGGGCTTCACGCTCGAGTCGGGGTTGAGTGAC
>JAJYGO010000003.1 GCA_021785115.1 Chloroflexota bacterium
CACGCTCTCCTGCGCGTTCGCGGGGCTGCTGGGCGGGTTCTACGCCCACTACTACGGCATCCTCACGCCGGACCTGCTGGCCACCAACCACACGGTCGAGGTGCTCGCCGTCGCGTACATCGGCGGGCGCGGCACCCTCTGGGGGCCGGCCGTGATCGCCTTCCCGCTGATGGTCATCACCGGCCTGCTCCAGGCCCAGCTCGCCAGCATGCCCGGCCTGGAACTCGTCCTGTACGGCCTGCTCCTGATCGCGGTCATGATCTTCCGGCCCGCCGGCTTCGCCGGCCTCGTGACCGCCGCGTCCAACCGGATCTGGAAGGCGCGGACAGAAGCGCCGGACTCGGCGATCCCCGCCAGCTGACGTCGCCGCAGGGCCGGCCCGCGCCGGCCGGCCCTCCTGCAGAGGTACCCGATGATGCGCGTTGCGGTCGTGGGGTCGGGCCTGGTCGGCCTGGCCACCGCGTACGAGCTCTCGCGACGAGGCGCCGAGGTCGTGGTCGTGGGCAACCGCGCGCCCGGCACCGGGGCGTCGACGAACAACGCGGGCTGGGTGGTGCCCGCCGAGAGCGGGCCGGTCCCCGCCCCGGGCGTGGTGCTCCAGACGCTGCGCTGGATGGCCAAGCCCGACAGCCCGGTCTACGTGCGCCCGGAGCTGAGCCCATCGTTCATCCGCTTCTTCGCCGGGATGCTCCGGGCGTGCAACGCCGGGTCCTACGACCGGGCGTTCGCCGCCACCGCGGCGCTCGCCCGCGGCACGATGGACGCACTCGACGCGTGGGCGGCCGACGGCATGGCATTCGAGATGCATGCGGCGGGCGAGCTGCGCGCGTACGTCGACGCCGCGGCGTACCGCGCTGCGGTCGCGGACCTGATGCGCTACGAGCGGGCGGGGCTGGCGGCCGAGCCGCTCACCGGCGACGAGGCGCGCACGGCGGTGCCGGCGCTCGGCGACGGCGTGGTGGGCGCCGTCCGGTTCCCGAGCGAGCGGCACGTGCGGCCGCAGACCGTCGTGGACGCGCTCGTCGCCCGCCTGGACGCCCTGGGCGCCACGCAGGTCCGCGGGCGGGTGACCGGCGCCTGGGCGCTGCCGTCGGGCGGCGCCGAGCTGCGGGGCGGGTTCGGGTCGCTGCGGGCGGACGCGCTGGTGATCGCCGCCGGGGCCTGGAGCGGCAGGGTGGCGCGGCTGCTGGGCTCGCGGCTCCCGGTGCGGCCCGGCAAGGGTTACAGCGTGGACTACGTCCCGGCGCAGCTGGACATGGGCCCGACCGTGATGCTGTCCGAGGCGCACGTGGCGGTGACCCCGCTCGACGGCGCCACCCGCGTGGCGGGCACCATGGAGTTCGGCCGGCTCGACGAGCGCATCAGCGCGGTCCGGCTGCGCGCCGTCAGGGAGGCGCCGGGCCGCTACTTCCGCGCCTGGAACCCCGACGCTCCGTCGCTCGCGGCGTCGGCCGGCCTGCGGCCGATGATGCCGGACGGCATCGCCTGCATCGGGCGGCTCGCCCCGTTCGGGCAGGTCTACGTCGCCACCGGCCACGCGATGCTGGGCCTCACCCTCGCGCCCCGCACCGGGGCCCTGCTCGCCTCGGCGATCCTCGACGGGGCGGACCCGGCCGAGCTGCGTCCGTTCAGCCCGGCACGCTTCGGCGCTTGACCCCCCGGCCGCGGCGGGGCTCTCCCCTCCCGCCGCGGCCGCCCTCCCCTCGCCGCGGGGCGACCGGGCGGCGGCCGTTCGGCATTGGGCCGCTCAGCCCTTCATGCGGAGGTTGTCGGGGTCGAACAGCGCCGTAGCCCCGACTGCGGCCACGGTCACCGGGTACAGCTCGCCGATGTACTCGACCGCGAGCCGGTTGCCGACGGTCGCGTCCTCGACCGGAAGGTACGCCATCAGCAGATGCCGGCCCACGGACGGGCCCGAGGCGGCGGTGGTCACGAACGACCGGCGCCCGTTGCGGTCCCGGAGGACGGCCCCGTCCGGCCGGCAGACGGGCTCGCGGCCGAGCATGTAGCGCCGCTCGCCGGAGGCCGACGTGGGGTCGTCCACCGTGAGGGTGCACAGCAGGTTCGCGGGCCCCGCCTCGCGCTGGGCGAGATAGGCCGCCTTGCCGATGAAGTCGGCCGCCTTGACCTTCGGGCGCGCGAGCCCAGCCTCGACCAGGCTGCGGTCCAGCTCGAGCTCGTTGCCCATGAGGCGGTACGACTTCTCGGTGCGCAGGGTGCCGCCGTAGGCGCCCAAGCCGACCGGGACGATCCCGAACGGCCTGCCCGCCTCAATCAGGACGTCCCACAGGTGCGCGCCCTGCTCGAACGGGACGTGCAGCTCCCAGCCCAGCTCGCCCACGTAGCTGATCCGCGCCGCGACCACGCGGACCGACTTGATGTCGATCGACGCGACGCTGCCGTACGGGAGCGCGGCGTCCGAGACGTCGTCACGCGTGACCGAGGCCACAACGTCGCGCGCGAGCGGGCCCCAGACGGCGATCATCGTCCACTGGGTCGAGACGTCGGCGAAGTTCACCGAGCCGTCGGCCGGCAGGTGGTCCACCAGCCACTTCTTATCGGAGTTGCCGGCGAAGCCCGCGTCCACGACGCGGAACAGGTCGCGGGCGAGGCGCATGACCGTGACGTCGGCCTTGATGCCGCCCGCCTCGTTGAGCATCTGCGTGTACACGAGGCGGCCCGCCGGGACGTCCACCTGGCCGACGACCATGCGCTGCAGCCAGGCGAGCGCGCCCGGGCCCGACACGTCCCACTCGGCGAAGGCCGGGTTCTCGATCAGGCCGACCCGCTCCCGCAGCGCGAGGTGCTCGGCGTTGATGATCGGGCTCCACCAGCGGCTGTCCCACTCGTGGGCGCGGGGCATCACGCGGTCGCCGAACTCCTCGAGCAGCGGCGCGTTGCTGGCGTACCAGTTGGCGCGCTCCCAGCCGGAGATCTCGATGAACTCCGCGCCCAGGGCCCGGTGGCGGTCGTGGGCCGCGCCGAGGCGCACATTGCGGTCGGTGTCCCACTGCTCGAACGGGTGCACGATCCCGTAGAACTTCGGGAACAGCTCACCCACCCGGCTCTCGACGTGGTACTCGGTCTTCTGGGTGTCGTAGAACCGGGCGATGTTGACCGACGCCGGGTCCATCTCCGGCTTGCCGTCCGTCATCCACTCGGCGAGCATGCGGCAGATCGACGGCGCCTCCTTGATCCACACGGCCGAGCAGCACCACAGGCCCTTGACCTCGGGGGTCTCGCCCACCAGCGACATGCCGTCGGGGACGAACGACATCAGGCCGTTGATCGCGTGCTTGATGCCCACCCTTTCGTTGCCCACGATCGTCGGGTAGAGCTCGAGCACGGTCTCCACGTACGGGTCGAAGTGCTCAGCGGTGAACGGCAGCTCGGTGGGCGACATCAGGGCCTGCTCGTTGGACGGGATGTCCTCGGGCTGGACCACCAGCGCCTCGTGCGCGTACGAGCCGATCTCGAGGTCGGCGCCGCTCTGGCGGGCGTACATCTTGGCGTCCATGTCCCGCACGACCGGGTAGGCGAGCGGGTTGTCGAGCGCCAGGAACTCCGGCACCGGGCCGATGTCCACCATCTGGTGGACCGCCGGCACGAGCGGGATCGTGGCCCCGGCCATGGCGGCCACCTGGCGGCTCCACACGCCGCCGCAGACGACCACGATGTCGGCGCTGATGTCGCCGCGCGTGGTGCGGACGCCGTTGATCCGGCCGGCCTCCACGCTCAGGCCGGTGACCTCGGTGTTGGCGAAGCTCTGGAGGGCGCCGAGGGCCATCGCCTTCTCGCGGTAGAGGGTCCCCGCATGGAGCGGGTCGACGACGCCCACGGCGGGCGTGCTGAAGCCGCCCAGGATCTTGGTCTCGTCCATGTACGGCACGAGCTCCCTGACCCCGGCCGGATCCAGCAGCTCGGCCTCCACGCCGTACGACTTCGCCAGCGCCATCCGCCGGCGCAGCTCGTGCATCCGCTCGGGCGTCCGGGCGATCTCGAGGCCGCCGGTCCGCGTGAACGTGCCGAGCTCTTCGAATTCGCGGATGCTGGCCATCGACCAGGCCGTGGTCTGACGCGAGTGGTCCACGGCGAACGTGAACGAGGAGGCGTGACCCGTCGAGCCGCCCGGGTTCGGGAGCGGGCCCTTGTCCACCTGGACGATGTCGCGCCAGCCCAGCCGGGCGAGGTGCCACACGAGCGCATTGCCGACAATGCCGGCACCGACGACGACCACGCGCGCGTGGGACGGGAATGCGGTCATGGCCTCACCTCAAGTCTCGGCACGATCGGCGCCGCCCGCAGCCAGGTCGAGGTCGGGGCTTCGCAGATACCGGTACAATTTTACACTACACCCTGCTGCAGGGTACCCTGTGACCGCAGCCGGGCCCGGCCGCAGATCCCGCCACGGGTCTGCCCGGCCAACCACGGAAGTCGGGGCGGACCATGGGCGGCAACCGGGAGATCGACCGACACAGCGTACGGGAGCAGGTGCGCACCATCCTGCACGCCCAGATCCAGACGGGCGAACTAGCCGCCGGCAGCATCTACTCCGCGGTCGCGCTCGCGGAAGCCCTCGGGGTGTCGGCGACGCCGGTCCGCGAGGCCCTGATGGACCTCGCCAACGCCGGGCTGGTGGAGGCCATACGCAACCGCGGGTACCGCGTCCGCACCATCTCCGCAAGCGAGCTGGACGAGATCGTGGCCATTCGGACGTGGCTGGAGGTCCCGGCCATGGATCTCATCGTCGAGCACGCAACCGACCGCGAGATCGAGGCGCTCCGCCCGCTGGCCGAGCGGATCTGCGAGGAGGCCCGGCGCCGCGACGCCACCGGATTCCTCATGGCTGACGGCGCCTTCCACGCGGCGATGCTGGAGCTGGCCCGCAACCCGCGCCTGGTCAAGATCGTCGGCGAGCTGCGCGGCCAGACCCACCTGATCGGGCTGCAGCGCCTCGGGGCGGCCGGCGACCTGGAGGCGAGCGGGGCTGAGCACCTCGAGATCGTGGACGCCATCGCGGCCCGCAACGTCAGCCTCGCGCGGTCACTGATGCGCCGCCACCTCAGCCATGCGCGGGGGATCTGGGCGGGTGTGAAAGAGGAAGCCTGACACCGTCCCGATCCGTCCTCCCCCGGGCAGTTCGACACGGTTGCCGTCATGTACCATTGCACATTGCACCACTCCTCCCACCGCGCTGGCGAGGCGGGCCGCGGCCGGGAACGAGCACTGCCGGAGGACGAGAAGTCGATGGACGCGACGCACCACGCAGCTCCCGCCGGCGGACACGGGGGCCCGGCGTCGAACGTGCCGGAGCGTCTGCTCCGCTCCGCGCTCCTCTCCATGGCGCACCAGCGGTGGCTGGGCCGGCTTGCCACGTCCGCCCCGGTCACACGGCCGATGGTGCGGCGGTTCGTTGCCGGCCAGACGCTCGACGAGGCCCTCGGCGCGGTCACCGCGCTCCGCGACCGGGGCTTCGCGACCAGCGTGGACGTCCTGGGCGAGTCGGTGACCGGCACAGCAGCCGCGGCCTCGGCCGCCGACCGCTACCTGGCGGTCATGGACGCGCTGGCCGAGCGGGGCCTCGAGCGCAACGTGAGCCTGAAGCTGACCCAGATGGGCCTCGACCTCGGGCATGACGTGTGCCTCGAGACCGCCGGCCGAGTGGTCCGCCATGCGGCGTCCATGGGCGCCTTCGTCCGGGTCGACATGGAGGACCACACGCGGACCGACGCCACCCTGGCCGTCGTCCGGGCACTCCGTCGGGCTCACCCGGACACCGGGGTGGTCATCCAGGCGGCACTGCGGCGAAGCGCAGCCGACGTGGAGGCCCTGATCGAGGAGGGCTGCCCGGTGCGCCTGTGCAAGGGCGCCTACAAGGAGCCGACGTCGGTGGCGTTCGCCGACAAGGCCGACGTGGACCGCAACTACGCGGCGCTCATGGAGCGCCTCCTGCTGGCGGGCAGGCGGCCCGCCCTGGCCACCCATGACCCACGGCTCATCGGGCGCGCTGTCGAGATCGCGGAGCGCGAGGGCATCGCCCGCGACCGCTTCGAGTTCCAGATGCTCTACGGCGTGCGGCGCGACCTGCAGGACCGGCTCGTGGCCGCCGGCTACGGCGTTCGCGTCTACGTGCCGTTCGGCACCGAGTGGTACCCGTACTTCATGCGCCGCCTCGCCGAGCGGCCGGCCAACGTGGCGTTCATCCTCCGGAGCCTGACGCGGGAGCAGGCCGGCGCCCACTGAGGCTCCCGGCCGGCAGCACGGGTCGGCGCGGCCCGCCCACACCTGGCGCACCGGCTCGCGGAGCGACCCGCCCGCCGGGCCGTGCGTGCGGACGGGCCTACGTCCCGGGGACGCCCCGTGCGGCGAGCGCCGTGAGGTGCTCCTCGTCATGGTCGGCAGCGACCCGCATCAGGTCGGCCACGTCGAGCCGGCCATAGGTGCCGTGGACGCCGGACCGAGCCCAGCCGGCCTCGTCGAGCAGGGCGAGGCGCACCAGCGTCTCGGCGCGCGCCTCGGCGAACAGCGCCCCGGCCCCGTCCGTGGTGGCCGCGGACGGGTCGTCCGGCGGGCCGGGTTCCGTCCAGGCCCACGACGGCTCGCCGTCCGACTGGAGCGTGTCGAGCCGCGCCTGCCAGACCGCCCGCTCGACGGCGGCCAGGTGGGCGAGCACCTGGGGACCACTCGCCTGCCGGCGGCCCGAGCGCGGCCTCGTCGCGGCCCACGCGGCGCGCCTCTGACGCGAGGCGCATCGGCGCGCGTGCAAGCCGCTCCAGCAGCGCGTCCCGAGCCCGGGAGGTCACGCCCGGAGTCTCGCGTTCCTCGGGTCCCACACCGGCTCGGCGAGCACCGTGGCCCGGCGCCGCTCGCCCAGCAGGGCCACCTCGAGCGCCGTGCCGGGCGCCTCGTGGCCGGTCTGGACGTAGGCGTACGCGAGGCTCTTGCCCGTGGCGTGCCCGTACCCGCCCGACGTGGTCACGCCGATCGGCTCCCCGCCGGCGAACACCGGCTCGCCGCCGGCGACGTCGAAGTCGACCGCGTCCACATCGAGGTAGACCAGGTGCGTGGCCACGCCGTTCGCGAGCGCCGCCTCGACGGCCGCCCGGCCGGTGAACTCGCGGTCCAGCTTCACGAACCGCATCGTGTCGGCCTCGACCGGGGTGATCTCGTTGGTGAGCTCGGCGCCCCAGCCCTTGTAGCCCTTCTCGACGCGGAGGCTGTTCATCGCGTACAGGCCGAAGTCCGCGATGCCCAGCGGCTCGCCCGCGGCCCACACGGCGTCGTAGAGCGCCGCGACGTGCTCTATCGGCACGTGCAGCTCCCAGCCCAGCTCGCCCACGTAGTTCACCCGCAGCGCCTTGACCGGCACGCCGGCCACCTCGATCTCGCGGCCGGTCAGCCACGGGAACGCCGCGCTGCTGAGGTCCGTCGAGGTCAGCGTGGACAGCAGGTCGCGCGAGCGCGGCCCGGCCACGATCAGCGTCGTGAACTCGTCGGTGCGGTCGGTGATCGTCACGTCCTCGCCGGGGCGGACCGCTCCGCGCAGCAGGTCGAGGTCGCGCTGGTACGCCAGAGCGCCCGACAGCAGGAAGAACCGGTCCGGCGCGAGGCGGGTGATCGTGGTCTCGGTGGCGAAGCGGCCGTTCTCGGACAGGGCGTGGGCGAGGACGATGCCGCCCACCCGGGGCATCCGGTTGGCGTAGACGCGGTTGAGGAACGCCTCGGCGTCGGCGCCGTGGACGCCGTAGGTCGCGAAGCTGGGCAGTTCCATGACGCCCACCCGCTCCCGCACGGCTGCGCACTCGGCGGCCACCACCGGGAACGTGTTGTTCCGCCGGAACGTGGCCTCCTCCTCGCGCCCGTCGAGGCTGAACCACTTCGGCCGCTCCCAGCCGAAGCCCTCGGTGAACACGCAGCCCTTGGCGGCGAGCTTCTCGTACAGCGGCGTCTTCTTGGCCGGCCGGCCCTCCGGCCGCTCCTCGCCGGGCGGGATCAGCCGGTACATGTCCCAGTACTCGCGGTGGGCCTTGGCCTGGACCCAGGCCTTGTCCGCGAAGTCGCCGTAGCGGCGCGGGTCCATGCCCAGCATGTTGATCTCCGCGTCGCCGTGGACCATCTGCTGGGCGAGGAACCGGCCGCAGCCCGGGCCCTGGGCGATGCCGATGCCGGTGCCGGTGGCCAGCCAGAAGTTGCGCACGCCCGGCGCCGGGCCCACCAGCGGGTTGCTGTCGGGCGTGTGGCTGATGGCGCCGTTCACCACTCGCTTGATGCCCGCGTCGGCGAAGATCGGCATCCGCTCCATGACCCGCTCCAGGTTGGGCAGGATTCGGTCGAGCTGGGCGTCGAACAGCTCGTGGTCGGACTCCCAGGGCGGCGTCCCGCCGCCCCAGGCCTCCTCGGTGTCGTGGTCCTCGTAGATCCCGATGAGGCCGGACTTCTGCTCCTGCCGGTAGTAGGACGAGGCCCACGGGTCGCGCATCACCGGGATCTCCCCGTCACGCTCCTCGAACTCCCTGACCGGCCCGGTCACCACGTACTGGTGCTTGATGTTGGCGAACTGCGTGGACACCCCGAGCCAGGCCGACACCTTGTCGGCGTAGCAGCCCGCCGCGTTGACCACGTGCTCGGCCGTGATGTCGCCCTGCTCGGTGCGGACCAGGAACTCGCCGCTGGGCAGCAGCTCCACCCCCAGCACCCGGTTGTGCCGGCTGATGGTCGCGCCCAGGCCCCGGGCGAGCTTGGACATCGCGTTGCAGGCCGAGCTGGGGTCCACGTACCCGTCGTCGAGCGTCCAGGCGCCGGCCAGCACGCCCTCGGTGGTGACGAACGGGTTGATCCGGCGGATCTCGTCCGGGCCGATGACCTGCATCCGGAAGCCCATCAGCGCGGCCACGCCCTCGACCCGCTTGAAGTGGTCGAGCTCCATCTGGTTGGTGGCGAACCGGATGCCGCCGGTCGCGTGCCAGCCCGTGGCCTCCCCGGTCATGCCCTCGAGCTTGGCGTACAGCTCGTTGGAGTAGGCGTGGACCTTGGCGAGGGTGTAGTTGGCGATGAACGACGGGCACTGGCCGGCGGCGTGCCAGGTGGAGCCGGAGGTCAGCTCGCCCTTCTCCACCAGGACCGTGTCGGTCCAGCCCTCGAGCGCCAGCCCGTACTGCAGGCTGATCCCCATGACCCCGCCGCCGATGATGACGACGCGCGCGTGGCTGTTCACGATGCCTCCTCCGCCCCGCGGCCCCGGGGCCCTGTCGCTGGCAGTCTGGCTAGGCCCGGATGCGGGCGTTGGTCGGGTCGTAGGGGGCCCGGAGGGACGCGCTGGCGGAGAACCGCTGGGTGGCGATCTCCAGCTCGTACCGGCCCGCGGCGATCCACTCGGGTGTCACCGGGCCGTCCTTGCGGCGGACGTAGCCGAGGCCGATGGACTGGCCGATCGTGTGGCCGAACATCGCCGAGGTGATCCAGCCCACCAGCTCGCCGTCGCGCCAGATCGGCTCGTTGTGGTACATCAGCGGCTCGGGATCGTCGAGGACGAACACCGCGAGGCGCTTGTTCGCGCCCTGCTCGCGCTGGCGGAGCAGCGCCTCGCGGCCGATGAAGCCGCCGGCCTTGTCCCAGGCGGCGGTGAAGGCGAGGCCCGATTCGACGAGGGTGTCCTCGTCGCTCATGTCGTGGCCCCAGTGGCGGTACGCCTTCTCCATGCGCAGGCTGTTGAGCGCGTGGTAGCCGGCGTGGACGAGCCCGAACGGACCGCCCGCCTCGACGATCGTGTCGTAGACGTGGGTCGCGAACTCGCTCGGGACGTAGAGCTCCCAGCCCAGCTCGCCCACGTAGGTGGTGCGGGCCGCCCGCGCGAAGGCGTAGCCGAGGTCGATCTCGCGGGCCGTGCCGAACGGGAAGGCCGCGTTCGAGAGATCGGCGTCGGTCAGCGTCGCGAGGAACTCGCGCGAGCGCGGGCCCATGATCGAGATGACCGCCTCGCCGGAGGTGACGTCGGTGACGGCGACGCGGGCGTCGGGGTCCATGTTCCGGACCAGCCAGTCCTGGTCGCGGACGGTCTGGGTGCCCGTGGTGACCACCAGGAAGCGGTCCTCCGCGAGGCGCGTGACCGTCACGTCCGCCTCCACGCCGCCGCGCTCGTCGCACCACTGGGTGTAGACGATGCGGCCCGGCTCGACGTCGATGTTCGCGGTGCAGATGCGGTTCAGCTCGCGCGCGGCATCCCGGCCCTGCACCAGGAGCTTGCCGAAGCTGGTCTGGTCGAACAGGGCCACGCCCTCGCGCGTGGCGCGGTGCTCGTCGGCCGAGTACGGGAACCAGTTCTGGCGCCCGTAGCTGTACTCGTACCGGGGCTCCACCCCGGCCGGCGCAT
>JAJYGO010000130.1 GCA_021785115.1 Chloroflexota bacterium
GGCCGCGGCCACGAGCGAGGCATCGACGAGGGCGAGGCCGCCCAGGACGAGCGTCACGGCGCCGAGGCCGCTCGCTTCGCGGAGCCGCTCAGAACGGGTCGTCACGGAGAATTGAGGGGCAGCCGAGCCAGCGGCGATAGGAGCATCCGCCCCGGGCAGGCCGATCGAGTTCGCGTCGGATCCCGCGGGAAGCGCGACGAGCCAGTCCGCGGAGCTCGAGGCCATCGCCTGGGTCGCCAGCGAGGGGTCGGCCAGAACGATGCGCGCGGCGAGGCTGAGCGGCTGCTCGATGATGCCCACGACCCTCGCCGTGCCGAGCTCGCGCAGGTCGACCGTTCCGCCGATGTCCACGCTCGCGACCTTCGCGACCGAGGCCGAGATGGCGACCTCGCCAGCCGTCTCCGGATAGCGACCGCTCACGAGGGTCAGCATGCCGCGTCCGACGCCTTCGGGGTCGTGCGACCGAAGCGTGACCGAGACGGCAACGCCTGGTACGACGAGGGTCCCGCTCGTCGCGAACATCGGGTCGATCGTCGAACCGGCCGGAAGAAGCTCCCGGAGCGCGGCTTCGGTCCCCCCAGACCCCGGATAGACGAGCAGGTCGGCTTGCCCCATCTGGTCGGTCGCACTGCGCTCGGCCGTGGGCGTGATCGTCTGCATGACCGTCGCGAGGCCGACCATCCCGGCCACCGGCACGAGGATGAGGACGACGATGAGCAGGCTCCGCCAGCGGGAGCGGAGGATGCTACGGCGCCCGATCCTCAGGAGCAGGGCGGCGGTCGACCCCGTCACGCGGGCGACCCGACCGAGAACTCGTGCGTCGGCGCTGGTCGGGCTTGGTCGACGACGCGCCCGTCGCGAAGGAAGACGACGCGGTCCGCCCACGCCGCGTGCGCGGCGTCGTGCGTCACCAGGACCGCCGTCCCGCCGGTGTCGCAATGGACGCGCAGGAGGCGCATGACCGATTCACCCGTCATCGAGTCGAGGGCCCCCGTTGGTTCGTCGGCGAGGACGATGCCGCGCCCGCCGACGAGCGCTCGGGCGATCGCGACCCGCTGCTGCTCGCCGCCCGAGAGGTCGTCGGGATAGCGGTCGGCAAGGTGCCCGAGGCCGACGCTCTCCAGCGCCTGGGCTGCCTGGGCCTGCGCGGCCGCGACCGGCGCGCCGTCAAGCTCGAGCGGCAGCGAGACGTTCTCGCGAGCGGTGAGCCCCGCGAGGAGGTTCAGGTCCTGGAACACGTAGCCGACCGTTCGCCGGCGGAGGAGCGCCAGCTCCGACGGACGCATGGCGCCGACATCCCTCCCTTCGACGAGCACGCGGCCGGCCGTCGCCCGGTCGAGCCCGCCGACGAGCGATAGGAGCGTGGTCTTGCCCGATCCGCTCGGGCCCATGATCGCGAGGAGCTCGCCCCGCTCGACGGCGAGCGTCGTCGGGTACAGGGCGACCACTTCGGTGTGCCCCGTGCCGAAGCGGCGCTCGGCCGCGTCGAGCTCGATCGGTCGTGTCACGAGATCCCCTCCCCCGCACGCGCGGACAGACTGCGAATGCGGGCCTCCGACGCATCGAGCCAGCGGATCTCCGCCTCGGTCCGGAAGATGAGCGCGTCGACGACGATGAGGAACGCGACGTCGCGATCAGGATCCGCCTGCGCCTTGCGCCGCGTGTATGCCTGAAGCTGCTCGATCGACGCCCGCCGCTGGCGCTGGAGGATCTCCGTGACATCAACGTCGCCTGCGGCCACGGCGAGGAGGACCTTGATCGTCAGCTCGTCGCGCGGCGGCGCCTCGGTGACGACCGGGGAGCTGAACCAGGCTTCGAGCGCCTCGGTTCCGGCCGGGGTGATCCGGTAGTCATGCCGCTCGCCGTCGGACGGAATCTCGGTCACAAGGCCGTCGCGATCGAGCCTCTGGAGCGTCGTGTAGACCTGGCCGATGTTGATCGCCCACGAGCCGCCTGTCCTGCGCTCGAAGGCCGTCTTGAGCTCGTAGCCGTGCGCCGGCGCATCAGCGAGCAGGGCAAGGAGTCCGAACCTGACCGACACGGTGTCCCCCTCCGGGCAACGACTCGGCGAGGATACATACCGGGTATGCATGTGTCAAACGTCGCGAGCGCCTGTTCGGCAGGAGGTGCGGTTGGGAGTTGGATAGCAGCCACCTGGCAGGCGCGGAGTCGTCCCGTCAAGGGCATGCAGAAGTTGCTGACGGGAGGGCGCGAAATGCGGCGTTCGAGGAGGCGCCTGGGGCCTGGCTGGACGCCGGGTCCTGCGCTCGCCGAAGCCCTCTTCGTCTCGTCCCAGCGACCTACTCGAAGCGCGTCTCCGAGGTCGACGTGATCGGCCCCACGAGGGGCAGCGCGGCGGCGACGATGCCGAGCGAGGCGCAGACGGCGGCCGCGAGCAGCGCGACCCCCGCGAGGTCGGGCGGCGGGACCGGGGTGCCAGACTGCGCGCGGAGCAGGACCTGCACGACAAGGGTGCCCAGCACGGCCGAGACGACGGACACGGCGACGAGCGGCGCCGACGCCTCGACCAGGAGGACCAGGCGAAGGCGGCCGAGCGGCATCCCCGCGAGCCGCAGGAGGGCGAACGGCACCCGCCGCTCCACGAGGCCGGTCGCCACCGCGATCGACAGGCTGGCCCCGGCGAGGAGCAGCGCGCCGAGCACGCCCAGCGAGACGACCCTCGAGAGCTCGTCCATCCGCGCCGAGGCGTCGGCCGACTGCTCCGCGCGCGTGGCGACGATCGCCGTCGGCATCGACCGCTCGATCACGGTGCGGGCGCGCTCGACGGCCGCCGGGGACCCGTCCGTCGCCACGACGATCCTCGTCGGGACGAGGGCCGCGAGGCCCGGCCCGAGCGCGGCGGGCTCGATGAGCGTTCAGCTCGTGACGATCGAGCGGCACGAGGCTGGGTTGGCGATCACCTTCGGCGTCCGCGCTCAACCCGGGGCATTCCCGCCCGCGTCGATGGCCCGCGTCGCCCTGGCCGACGACATCGGCACGGTGTATCGAGCGTCGGCCCAGGGGCAGGGCGGCTCCGCAGGTCAGATGCGCTACCAGGTAACCGCGATCCCGGCAGTGCCGCATGCGGTCACGCGGCTCGACGTCCGGATCGAGAGCTTCCTCGACCCGTTCCCCGGCGGCCGCCACGCCGCCGTTGGGCCGTGGGAATTCTCGGTGCCCCTCCCTCCGACCGAACCCTCTGCTGCGTCCTGAGGGCAGCCGACTCCATTCCTCCGCAGGCGAGCGGGAGACCCGGAGCCTTGCCTTGTCGTCAGTTCGGAAGTGCGACCCCTACTCAACTTGACGACAGCTCGACAACGCGGGAGCGAGCCCCCTTGCATCCGTGCCAGGCCGACGCGCGCGTAAGACGGTTGAAGTTGTCCGGGCGCGCGGGCGCCGGGTCACCTTGTCGCCGCTTGCACCGCGGCTCGGTAGGTCATGAAGCCGACCTCCTCAGGTTCGCTGCCGACTGCGTTCGCATCGACGATCTCCCATGGACTGTCGGGCATCCCCCCGAGTGCGGCCAGGATCTCCAGAACTCGCGCCTCGGATGCGTTCAGGACGGAGGCGGCCACGAAGGCGCGGACCTCTATGAGATCCCCCTCCGGCCGACATGCGATGCGGACAGGCACGTGTCGGCCGAACAGCACAGGGATGGGTGCTGCTGGCTCGGCCATGGACGCGGCAACCGCCTGCTCGGCGTGAGCCGACAAGAGGTCGACGAACCGTCGCCTTCGCTCGCGGCCGAGCTGGAGATAGTCGTCGGCGGTCGGCTCGATCTCGTGCGCCTCGAGCAGCTTCGCAAACTGCTTGTAGGCGTCGTCCGGGTCCCCGGACGTGTGGTAACCCGCCGCACAGAGCCAGACGACGTCCTCGACGGCGTCATGCCAGGTCGCGCCTCTATGGCGGTGCTGGCTACGCAGCTTGTAAAGAGAGCGCGATCCAGCCGCCGGGCCGATGGTCTCCCCGTCGCCGGCGACATCGAGCCGCTTCGCGGCGAACGCCTTGACGATCGGCTTCGCCAGGGACGCCGAGAACTCGCTTTCTGTGCCGAGCCCGAGGTCATGCCGCAGGCAGCGCTGCGTGATCCTCAGTTCGTGCTTCGCGCAGACATAGGCACCGAGATGGCATTCGGCCGCCACCCCGATCGGATCCCCCCGAGCCACGCTTCAGCCGCCTCGAGCTCGCTTCGCGGCGGCCGCCGCCCATGCCGCGAGCTCCGGGTCGTCGTCGGAGGCTTCTTCGTGGCTCAGGTGCGCCCGTGCCTCGGCGATCCTCGCATTGAGGAGGTCCGGATGCGACTTCAAGTAGGCGCGCCAGGCGTCCGCAAGCAGATCTCCGGCGTCCCGTCCGACCTGCTTGGCCATCGCGGCGAGGCTCGCTTGGACCGACGGGGGTAGCGCGAGCGAGGGCTCCTCGTCGATCGAGGCGGCAGGCTCCCCGGACTGGAAGACCCGCGTTCCCGGCTCGACGTAGACGTCGCCCTCGCGTCGACTGCGCGAGACGCGCCAGAGGTAGCCTCGACGCTCGAGAGCGTTCAGCCGGTTGGATGCGGCCGCGGCCTCGAGGTGGGCGAAGGTCGCCAACTGAGCCGCGGTGGCGGCCCCGCCCAGGCCCATGATCGTGTCGAGCGTCGCGGACTCGGTGCTGCTCAGGGTTCCCGTCGGCGTGACCGGACGCAGCCGGTCAGATGTGGATGCCGCGAGAAAGACCGGGGCCTTGTACCTCGCCACCATCGACTCGAGCCACAGCGTGACCGGCTGGTCCTCGCTGACGATCCCGACCGCGAGGTTGCCGTACGACCGCGACGCGAGCCCACGCAGGATGGGTGCAAGGAGCTCCGTGATGGCCGCCAGTGTCAGGCTAGTTGCCCCGCCCAGGTTCAGAAGGACCATGGAGGGCTCGGTCCACGATGTGGCGGGGAAGGTCTCGTCCCTGAAGCGAGCGGCGGCCACGCGGTCGGAGAGCGCGGCCAGAGACGGCCGGACGGGTGTCGGCGGAATCGTCGGAAGGCTCATGCGGCGTCCCCCTCGGCCGGGCGGCCTTGACAAACAGGTTTCACGTACTACACTGAAATGTATGAAGTAAGAGGTGCAGCGTCAAGTGGCAGAGCAGATCGAGCTCGAGATCATCGTAAATGGCCAGGCAACCAAGGTCGAGGCGAACGTAAGTGCGCCTCTCCACAGCGTCATCGGGAGGGCGCTCGAGCAGACCAGCAATTCCGGTCAGCCGCCCGAGAACTGGGAGATGCGCAATGCCGCAGGCGACCTGCTCGACCTCGGGGCCAAGATCGGGACAATCGGCCTGATCGCGGGATCACGCGTGTTCCTGAACCTCAAGGCTGGCGTCGGCGGCTAATGGAAGCGCAGTTCGTCGATCCGGTGGTCTCGCGAGCGAAGTTTGAGCGCGAGCTCGAAGACTATCGCGAACGCGAAGCCGACTACCGAGCCCGTGGCTGGCTCCTCGTGACCGTCGACTTCCCGCTGTTCCGCGTGGTGCTGTGCGCGACGCGGGTGACCCCTCCGGCGGTGATCGTCGGCGTGGAGCTCGACTACACCAACTACGACGAGCGGCCGCCATCGGTGCGTCTCGTCGATCCGTTCACGGGCCGGCCGTACGCCTGGGGGGCGATGCCGACGACCCTCAAGCGCCGGGTCGTCGGCCCACCCCTGGAGCTGCCCGGCATCCCCCGCGGACCCGACGGCAACATGCCCAGGGTGATTAGCGAGCAGACCCTGATGCAGCCGAGCCCGCCCGACGGCCTGCCGTTCCTGTGCATCGCCGGCGTCCGCGAGTACCACGACCACCCCGCCCACTCGGGAGACAGCTGGGACCTCCACCGGCCAGCCGGGGCCGGGCGGCTCGTCCGCCTGCTCGAGGTGATCGACACCTACGGGGTCCGTCCGATCTCAGGCTTCAATGTGACGCTGACGCCGCAGGTCACCGGATTCGTCCAGGACGACCTGCCCGAATGAGCCTCGCCTCAGTCGAGCGAATCACCATCGCCCGGCGCCTCGTCGGGGCGACGGAATCGACGCTGCGCGAGGCCGGGCGGATGGGTCTGGAGCGGTTCGTGCTGTGGACCGGCGTCGTTGACGGCGCGACGTTCGACGTGCGCAACATCCACGTGCCCGCGCAGCGGGCGTACCGCCTCGCCTCGGGCCTCTGCGTGACCGTCGACGGCCCCGCCCTGCATGCCCTCAACGTCTGGCTGTACGAACACGGGCAGGTCCTGGGCGTCCAGATCCACACCCACGGGACCGACGCATACCACTCGGACACCGACTCCACGTACGCGATCGTCACCGAGATCGGCGGCGCGTCGCTCGTGGTGCCCGGGTTCTGCGCGGGCCCGCTGCTCGGCGCTGGCCTTGCCGCCTACAGGCTCGAGCCGGAAGGCTGGGTGGCGTCGCGCCCCGGGCTGATCGAGGTCGTTTGACGTGGCCCTTGCGCCCTACTTCGCTCGGGCCGCGCTCGCGGCGGCTCAGGTGGTCGCGGGGTACGACCCTGACGTGTTCGAGGAGCGGCTGAAGGCACAGGCGGTCGGGGTTTCGGTCGGCGGCGATGCCTGCGCGTCGCCTGAGGGCCGCGCGATCGCCGATCTCGCCATCCGCCTCATGGCGCGGCTCTACCCTTCGATCGAGCTCCGGATCGACGACGAGGGCCTCTGTCGGGCGATGGTCGCGCTCGCACTCGAGATCAACCCCGAACTCGAGCTGGTGAGCGGGGCGCCGATCGGCATCGTCGTCGGGGAGGGCAGCCGGCCATTCTCCACGTCGGTGTTCGCCGGCAGCGACGGCTGGGTCGCCCGCGTCAGTCCGGACCAACCGCGTTCCGTCGGCGCCACGCGCAACGCCTTCGGGGCCGGCGCCGCGGCCTGCATGGCCGCGGCTCAACTCTTCCGGCTGGTGTTCCTCCCGCCCGAGATGCGGGCGCCTGACTCCGTGTCATTCGACACCTGGTCGCTCGACGCCGGCACCGAGAGCGCCGGGCCCGAGGAGCCGCCCGACATCGGCGAGGCCACCGTCATCGGGCTCGGGGCGATCGGCAACGGGGTCGCATGGAGCCTGGCGAGATCCGGCGTGACCGGAGAGCTCACCCTGGTCGACAACGAGCCGATCGACCTCAGCAACCTCCAGCGGTACGTGCTCGCGGGAGTGGCTGACGTGGGCCGCAGCAAGGTCGAGGTGATCGGCGAACGCCTGGGCTGCAGCCTCATCGTGCGACAGGCGCCCGAACGCTTCGAGGCCTACGCCGAGCGGACCGGACACGCCATCGAACTCGCCGTCATCGGACTCGACAGCGCGGCCGCCCGGCGGGCGGTCGCCGCCAGCCTCCCGCACAAGGTCGTCAACGCCTGGACCCAGCCTGGCGACCTCGGCGTATCCGTGCATGGCGCATTCGGCGGCGATGGGGCGTGCGTCGAGTGCCTTTACCTCGCGGACGGCCGGACCCGCAACGAGGACGAACTCGTCGCGGATGCCCTCGGGATCCCCGACGAGGTGCGGACCGTGCGGCAGCTCCTGGTCGAAGGACGTCCTGTCCCCGAACCGCTGCTCATCCTGATTGCCGATCGCCTGGGCATCGATCCGTCGCGCGCTGAGGCATTCGCCGGCCGGCCCGTCCGCGAGCTATACGTCGAGGGGCTGTGCGGCGGCGCACTCGTGCCCATCGCAGCGGTGGGCAGGACGCGGCCCGACATGCACGTGCCCCTCGCTCACCAGTCCGCGCTTGCGGGGGTGCTCCTGGGTGCGGCAGCCGTGCGGGCTGCCACGGGGGATGTTGACGGCACGCGGATCACGCGCCTCAACGTGCTGTCCTCGGTGGGTGCGAACCTCTCGCAGCGAGCCTCTGCACGTCCGAACGCCTGCATCTGCCGGGACCCGGACTTCGTTGGCCGGTTCAACGCCAAGTGGCCGGAGGGCGCGACGGGGACATGACCGAGCACGGGACCCGCGGCTGTCACCCGCGACGACCTCGCTGCCGGCACGGTGCAACGTAGTCGCTCAGGTCGTGACTGGTGACGAAGGGGGCGCGCCTCATCCTTACGGGCGATCACGTGAGCTCGTCGGCGCGGTCCTCGCCGCCGCCTTCGCCCGTCAGTTGCAGCCACGCGCTGCTGGCGACGGGCGTTGCGGACCTCCGTGGCCCGAGGTAGGTGAGCAGGTCCCCCACCGCCGCCCGCCCTTGCCGCACGCCGCCGATCGGCACGATGGCGGCAGCGAGGTGATCCGAGCACAGCGCCGGGAGGGTCGTGATCCACGTCGACGTGACCAGGTCGTCACGGGCCGACCCGAACAGCCATCGCAGCCATCGCACGCGTGTGGCTGACGGGACGACGAGAAGCGTCTGCCACTCCGGATGGCTCCGGCGCAGCTCTCGGTAGGCGGCGAGCTTGGCCGCGATGACCGCCCGGCGCTGGGTCGCGTGGTCGACCTCGAGGCAGATGACGCCCGACCGCTGCCCGTCCGACAGGACGACGATGCTGTCGGGGTACGGGGGGCCGCCGAGGTAGGTGCGGGCCATCGGCTCGGTCAGCCAGGCCCTGACCGGCGACCAGGCACGGGGATCCTGTGATGCGGTCACGAGGGCGCAGACCGCCTCGACGATGTCCAGGGTGTGGCCGAGGCGGCTGGACCCGCGGGCGCGCGTTGAGCGGTCGCCGAGCTGCAGCTGGGCCCGGCGGCTGAGCCGGTAGGCGAGCTCGGCGCCGCCGCGGTGCGCGGGCGGCAGCACAGCGCGCTCGAGCAGGCCCGCCTGCCACAGCCGGGCGAGGCGGCGCTGGGCGACCCGGCGGTGGCCGTAGGCGAGGACCGCGAGCTGGCGGGCTGTGGCCGCCTCGGCGCGGTCGAGGATGCGCAGGACGGCGCGGTCGCGCCAGCCGAGCAGGCCGATGCCGAGCACGTCCGCGTCTCTCGCGGTGCGGAAGGCGAGGCTCATCCCAGCCGTCCCGCGACCGGAACGTACACCTGCCGCACGCGAGGGCCCGGCGAACAGGTCGCCCGAACGACCGATCCCGCGACCGCCCCCGCGACCCATCCCGCGACCATCGCCGCCTCAGCGGCCGTCGGACCGCGGCGACGTCTGGGCCGGCCTGCGCGGGGGCTGGCGACCATCATCGTTCGGCGGCTGTCGGGTGAGCCGCTCGCGCACCTCGGCCTCGACGGCCACCCGCGGCCGGGCGTCGCGCGCGTCCGACGCGGCGGCGATCGCGGCGGCGAGCGCCTGGTCGGCCGGCCCCGGCGGCGACACGATCCCGCCGTGGACCACGTCGCGCCCGTCGGGCGCCGCCGTCCGAAGCACGACCTCGTGGCGGCGCATCGCGATCAGGTCGGCCGCGGACAGCCCCGGGAACAGCGGCGCCAGCGCCCTGACGTCGTCGAGCCCGGGCGAGAGGAGCGCGATCGTGCCCGCGTTGGCGACCGCGGCGTCGCCCAGCGCGTCGCCGATGTCGCGCAGGGTCTGGGTCGCGAGGCCCACCGCGACCGCGAACTTGCGGCCCTCGTTGACGAGGCCGCCGAGGGCGCGCGTCGAGAAGCGCGGCGTCTCGTCGACGACCAGGAGGTGCGGCCGGCGCGCCCGCGGGTCGGTCCCCTGGCGGCCGAGCGCGTCGATCCGGTAGCGGGCGATGAGCATCCCGCCGAAGATCGACGCGTTGTCGCCGCCGACGGAGCTCAGGTCGACGAGCAGCAGGTCGCCGGCGTCCATGATCGCCCGCGGCCGCAGGGTGGACGCCCCCTGGCCGACGACGGCGCGGATCGAGTCGTAGGCGATGAACGCGCCGAGCTTGTTCTGCACGGCGCCGACCGAGGGGTCGTCGCTGCCGCGCGACGGCCATCGGCCGCGCCAGAAGTTGCCCAGGGCGGGGTCGTCGGCCCGCTCGACGTACGGCCGCCGGAACGCCTCGTCCGAAAGGAGCCGGTCGAGCTCGAGCACGGTCGCTGGCTCCGGGCTCGCGAGCAGGGTGAGCAGGGCGTGGCGCAGGATGTCGCGCATCCGGGGCCCCGTGAACCGCGGCCACAGGTCCTCGAACAGGGCGACGAACTCGGAGGTCACGAGCTGCGCCTCCTCGTGCGTGCCGCGCTCGAAGAAGTTGAAGCCCCGGGGGTGGGCGCGGTCGGCCAGGCGGAGCAGGTGGACCCGGCCCGCGTGGCGCGCCGGCACGCGGGCGGCGATGTCGTTGACGAGGTCGCCGTGGGGGTCGATGACCGTCGCGCCCCAGGGCGTGTCGAGCAGCCCCGTGACGAGGTTGAGCAGGAAGGTGCTCTTGCCCGACCCGGTGGCGCCCACGACCGCGAGGTGCCGGTCGAGCGCGGCGAGCGGCACGGCGAGCGGCCGGCCGCCGTTCGCGCCCACGACG
>JAJYGO010000461.1:0-9688 GCA_021785115.1 Chloroflexota bacterium
AGCGAGCTCATGGCTCGGCCGAGGGTGCCAGCGAACCTGGTCAGGGGTGCTCAGGTTTCGACCGGCGGAAGGTGCTCAGTTTTCACCCGGCGTCGACAACAGATCGTCAAGTTGGCGGTGGGCACGAGGTTCCCTACCGAGGCGAGGTGCGAGTGGGCAGGCGTGCGGTATCGCCTCGGGCACGCCGGCTTCGGTCGCCTAGTCCGCACTCCGTGCAGGCGGGGTCGATACGGGGCTGATCAAGGCGCACGTCGCGGACTGTCGGTCGAAAGCGCATATAGGCGCTCGTTGTGCCCGCCTCCGTGAGGCCTGTGACCGCGAACAGGAAGTCGTTGGCCGCGTGGGAAGCGGCAGTGGCGTTGAGGGTGATGACCGACGGGGCGGCAATTCCGGGCTCATCCACGTAGCGTTGCGCCCGCCGCTCGCCGACTGAGAGCGACTCCTCAGCCAGCCGCGCGGGCGAGATCAGGCCGTTGCACCGGAGGCAGCCGGACTCGGGCCACACAGGTCGCACCACGGAATGGACATCGACCACTGCTCCGGTCGCTGAGTCCACGCGAACCTTCGAGCCAATCTGGACGCCCGGGATCAGATACTGATGTACCAGGGCGTTGAAGACGAGACGTGCGCCGTCCCCGTCGGCAGCCAGGAACAGATAGTCGGAGTCGATGAACCTCTGGGCCACCTCCGGGTCTCGGATGTCGCCCATGATCGCCTCCACCCGTGTGGTTGGGCTCGCCTCGGACGCCACCCGCTCCGCCAGGGAGACCTTCGGTGTGGCACGCCGCATGCCCAGGCGCCGAAGCGCCGCCGGCCATCGAGGATCCGCGAGCCAGACCCGGGCATCGCCACGGCGGGCACCGGGCAATCGGGGCAAGTTCGTGACGTCCACTCGTTCCGGGTCGGCGACGACGATCTCCCCAACGCCGAGCCGCGACAGGTACTCGACAAGGAGCATGCCAACGCCCCCCGCCCCGATGATGCCAACTCGCAGACTGCGAAGGATCGCCTGCCCAGCGTCGCCGAACATGCGGGCCTGGCGATCGTATCGGGCGCCGCTCCTCCGCGGCTGAGGCAACTCGGCAGGGTACATTCGACGGATCGACTGGCCTACCACCGTGAGGGAGGAGAGCGCACTGCGGCTTCCTCCAGTCCACCAGATGTCGCCCGCGACCGCGTCGCGGGCGAAGACCAGCGCCCCGACAGGCTGGCCGCGCATGATGTCGAGGAGCGCGGGGTATCCCAGCTGATGAGACGCAAGGTCCACCGATGAGAACCTCACTACGCCGACGCCGCCGTGGTTGTGTACGGCGACGTACGCCAGCTTCTGGTCTCGCGCGTGGATGGCGCGGTCGCGGACGAACTCGGCCCTCAGGGCGCGGTATCCGCGTGTGCCAGGCACGTAGTCGAGATTGTCATGCGCCAAGATCACGTCTCGCACAAGGAGACGGACGCCGCGGGTCGTGACGCTGACCCCTGCTTCCAGGACTGCGCCATGCTCGTCTTCGTCGCCAGGGAAAAGGTGCGCTGCTAGGCGGGCGTATACGCCCGCAGGGATACGGATCGTGACGGGCTCCTTCATGGTCTCGACTGGATCCACGCCAGCACCTTCATGAGCTTGAGCAGCGCTGTCTCGATCGCCGGATCCCGACGGTTGCTTCGCCTAGAGATCTGGATCGCGCTCCGCCCCTCGAACGACGTGGGCGTTAGCGCCTCGCCAAGCGGGCCGCCCTCTGCCCTGGAGAGGTCCCCGCGGACGAAGTGGGGATAGACGTCGGCGTACGGGTAGCTGAAGGCAATCCGAAAGCCGATCCACGTCGAGGGTTGGGCCCAGGGGCCACCCAGCGGCACGTCCTCGATGATGACGATGGCTCCTCCTTCGCCATCCTCGCGCACGACGAACGTCGCGTCCGGCAGGCCGCGGCGGAGGTCCTCCACCGCGGCCTGGACATCGGGTGTCAGCGCCATCGCTAAGAGTTGTCGTCCGGCGCGACCGCGTCGAATCGCGAGTGCTTCGTGACCGTGACCTCATCACGGTCTCCGACGATCTTCGTGCGACCGTGCTCAAGTTCCTCGCTGAGCACGAAGTCCAACGCGATCGATACCCCCTGGGCGATCGCCGCCTCCTTGATGTGGAGCCCGGTCAGGCGTGGGCCTTCGACGGTTACCGGTCGCTCGTTGACCGTGATCTCCACGGCGTGGTGCCCCGGCTCCGGCCGGCTGGGCTCGACTGCCTCGATGGTGTTCATTTCGCTCCTTGCGCAAGCGGAGTCCGATTGCTACTCTGCAACCGCGACGATCCGCATGATTCCACATACGGCTGAGCGTTGCAAGAGTCGAATCTGGAGGGACAGACCCAGCATGGCGAAGGGGACGTTCGACGTCCAGGCCTTCTTCGCCGCCCTAGATGCGGCGCGACGAGAGCGGAATAGCAACTGGAAACAGGTGGCCGACGCGGCGCACGTCTCGGCCTCGACGTTGACGCGAATCGCACAAGGGCACAAACCGGATGTGGACGGGCTCGCGAGCCTACTGACCTGGTCCGGCCTGCAGGCCGAGGACTTCATCCGCGAACCATCGCGCGAGCAGCCACCGACGCTAGCGCGGATCTCGACCTATCTCCGCGCTGACCCGAAGCTCGACCGGAAGAGCGCGGCGGCCCTGGAGCGGATTATCGAGGCAGCCTACCAACAGATGAGCGGGGAGTCAGGCGATGCCGCTGCGTCGCGGATTCAAGAGCGAAGCGCACGCGATCGCGCGTGAGGTGCGGGCGGAGCTCGGCCTCCGTTCGGCCGACCCGCTCGACCCGCGTGCCCTGGCCTCACACCTGGACGTGCCGGTCTTCGGGATCAGCCTGCTGCGGGGGACAGTCCCCGACGCGGTCAGGCACTTCATGACCGTCGACTCGTCCGTCTTTTCGGCGGTCACGATCTTCCGGGGATCGGCACGCACCATTTGGTGCAACGATGCTCACGCGCCGGGACGCCAGACGAGCGACATCGCGCACGAGTTGGCGCATGCGTTGCTTCTCCATGAACCGGGCGCCGCGCTGACAGCAGACGGCGCGCGAGCATGGGACAGCGTCGCGGAGGAAGAGGCACAGTGGCTGGGAGCCGCACTCCTCATCTCGGACGAAGCTGCGTTCGCGATCGCTGCGTCCGGAGGCGATCTCGATGCCGCCGCGCTGCGGTACGGCGTCTCGAGGTCGCTGTTGGACTTCCGGTTGAACGTCACCGGCGCCGCGTTGCGGGTGGCGCGTGCGAGACGGCTCACGTAACTAACTGGCCGCAGCCCGCCACCGCGATGACATGGTTACCGTCGCCGCTACTCCGAACTCCTCCGGCAGCACGTCTGCTAGCCCGTGGCGCACCGCGTGATCAGACAGGTGCGCCGTCGCCTCGCGCAGGCCGAGGACCTCGATCCGATCGAACAGGGCATCCGCCACGAGCTGGCGGCCCGTTCCGCCGCGCGCCTTGGCCCACGTCACGGGCAGTTCCTGGAGGTACGCAACCGCGCGGTCGGCGGGCACTCCGTCGTCCTCGCGCACCTGGCGGGCGCGTGCCTCGTCGGCGTCGAGGCGCCGCATGGTCGCGTCGAGGGCCGCCGTGTCGCGGTCGCGGAGGTAGCGGTTCATGGCCCCCTCTCGATCACGGGCGATGCGCGCCAGTGCGGCGTCGTCTGGGCGAGCGGTGGAGGGGACCACGGCGCCCACCACTGCGGTGAGGGTCTGGGCTCCGAGGGCGGCCTCGCCCAAGATCCCCTCGACCACCTGCCCGTACAGCTCCGTGGGGTACGCGTGGCCGGCGGAGCGGCCGCGGCCAGGCCGCGCGTCAGATGGGCGGGCCGCCGCGAACGCCGGGCAGACGTTGCGATGGCGGTAGTAGCCCGTATCGCCGGTCAGCCGGGTTCCACACGCCGCGCAGTGGAGTCTCGTCAGGGCGTAGGGCCAGCGAGGATCGGCAGGGCGGCCGGTGTCGGTGGCCCGCCGCGCGCGGGCGGCCTGAGCCTGCTCCCAGGTCGACTCGTTGATGAGCGGCGACCAGTGCGCCGACGCGCCGTCCCGCAGCCGGCCGACGTACAGCGGGGAGGTGAGCACGCCCCGGACCGTGAAGAGCGGGAGCCGCACGGCGGCCGCCACCTGCGCATCGGTGGCGCCGGCAGCTGCGAGCGCGAAGATCCGCTCAACGGTGTTGCGCTTCTCTGGGTCGGGCTCCAGCAGCTTCGCGGCGTCCCGGCGAAAGCCGAAGGGCGGATGGCCGCCGGGATCCCGCTGGGTGGCGCGCTTCGAGGCGTAGCCCTCACTGATCCGCCGCGACAGCCGGCGGCTATACCGCTCAGCGTCCTTGGCCTCCTCCACCAGCTGGTCCCGGTGGCGCTCGCACGTAGACAGGATCTCCTCGTCGCAGAAGTAGACCGGGCCGCGTCCGTCAAGGTGGCGTATGAGCACCGCTTCATCCGCCTGATGAGCGACTATCCAGCAGCCGCCAGCACGGGCATCACCTCCTCGCTGTGGTCGGTCGCGAGGACCTCGAGGCGGGCCTTCGCCAGCGACTCCGCGCTCGTCGCGGGAATGGCCGCTTTGCAACTGGTGCCTGTCGTGGGTGGGGCCATCGCGACCTTCATCTCGGAGTACGTGCCTCGGAAGAAACAGGAACGCCTCGTCGGCTTCGTGCAGGACCTAGCCCGCGAGTTGACGGCGGAGCGTGAGCGCATCGACACCGAGTTCGCCACACGAAGGACTTCGACCGCATGGTTGAGGACGTACTCGACCGCGTGCAGACGGTCAGGAATGAGGAGAAGCTCGGGTACTGGGCTGTGCTCCTGGCTGGTGTTGCAGCCATCGACCGGCCAGGCCCGACCGACCGCCAGCGGATGATCCAGACGCTCGACGATCTCGGACGGGAGCACCTGCGCCTCCTCCATGTCATCGCCACGACGACCGAGGCACGGCCGGGCCTGTACATGGGCGGCGTGAGCGATACCCTCAGCTGGAAGATGCCGTTGGTGTCCCACGACGACGCGCGGCGGCTGTGGGGTGAGCTCGCCCGAACTGGCGTCGTCCAGGACTACCCCTCGGGGATGATGTCGAGGGAGGGTGCTGGCAATCTTTCCGTCCGGCTTACCTCGTACGGACGCGAGTTCGTTCGCCTCCTTCGGCTGGAGGCGGGCTACTCCGACTGACCCCGGTTTCGCGGATACGACCACGCGGACGCACGACCCAAGTCACCTGGCTGGAGTCTTCGTCGTCCGGAAGCCCACGGGGGTGTGTCCGAAGAGGACCCCCGTCTGGCGTAGGGGCTCGAAACGGCGCGTTGTGGGCCCTACACGCAGGTGACGGAGACTCGGCCGTCGAAGGGGCGCGCCGGCGGCAAACCAGCTCGGATCGCATCGCTCAGAGGGCGAACGCCCGACAACACAACATGGGCAATCGGAACCATGGCAACGAGTCCTAGTGGCCGGCCGCCGTGTTCGATCTTGAGCGGTGCGTCCCGGAGGGCCCGATGCACGTCGGAGGATGCGTCGCCGTGGTGAACGCCGCCGAGGACGTTGGCGCCATAGGTGATCAGGTCTCGGACGCTAAACGCCATCGAGGCTGAGAACACCAAGTTCTGCGCAAGGAGTTGGGACACGGTCAGGGACTTGATGGGACCGCCGTCGGCCGGCTCCTCCGGGTCGATCCCGAGCCAGAACAGGAGGCCAGGCGTGGACGGCGGTGTCCGAACCTGATACCGCAGGCGGAGTCGGTGCTCACGGTTCGCCTGTTCTACCAGCGGCTTCGGATCTACGAGAAGCTCCCGCAGCAGCGCTGAGGCGCGGAGGAGTGCGTACTCCGAAGCATCCCAGGTGGCACGGCTCTGAAGGTCGTCGAGCGTGTCGACGAAGAACCGATCAACGTCCATACGGGGCATCCCTCCACGCGTCGGCCCGCTCTGCCCGCCCTCGTCGCCTACGTTGCCCGAACGGGCCTCGTTTCGGTGCAGGCTACGTGCGTCCGTCGCTGGGCACGAGCGGACTGGTCATCGCGAGCCCCCTCTTGGCGAGTTCGGAGGATCGGCTGTGCACGACGAAGATCGGATCTTCCTGAGGGAATTCACCAGCAAGACGTGCCTGACGCACCCCGCGATCGCGCTCGCTCTCCATCGTTCCGCGGTCGATGCGGACGAAGTCGGCGTCATCGTGGAGAGCCTCATGAACGTCGTCGAACGAAGTCAGGCAGCGGCCGTCGCGGAGCGCGCCAGAACGGGGGCCCTCGTCCAGACCTACGTCGTCGCCCGGCTCCTCGCGCAGCTCGCGGCCGCCGTTGAGGACTGTGCATCGCTTGGGCATGCGATCCGCTTTCGCGACCGGGGCGGCCTATTTGCCCGATACCTGAACTCGATGGGAGGCGCCGCAGGAGACTTCTTCGACGAGGTTAGGCAGGGCCGCTCGCTCCCCGAGCTGCTGGCGATACCAGAGCTGGACACGCTCGCAGTCGAAGGTGAGGACGGGGACTTCCTGGCGCACGACTACGCGAGTCTGCCGGGCACTCTGCGTCAGATCGCCGACTTCTATCGCGAGGCAGCGGCGCCCCTCACATGGCCGGACATCGGAGTGAGCGACGTTGACAGGGAGCCGGACGTCGTGAAGATCGTCATCGATCTGGTCCCGATCGGCTCGCCAGTCCCGCCGGTGACCCTCCTCGAGGCCTACAACAAGATCAAACATCGCTTCGCCGTCTTCGACGAGATCGCCACCCTGGGCGCAGCCGCGCGGGCTACGGACAAGTCGGTCGTCTTCGCGACGTATCCTCGCCACCCTGATCACGCTGAACGTCTAGTGCTCAACACCGTCGCGGTTGCTCAGGCGTCCGGTGAGATGGCTGCCCTGCCACTCAAGCTCGACGAGCTGGGCGTCGCGTAGCGCCCAACTCTCTGATAGTTGACTTGCCGCCGGCCTGACTCAGGACGGTGCGACCGTCGGTCGGCCGACCGCTCCGCACGATACCGGCGGGCGCCTCTTCCTTAGCTCGAAGCCCGGGAGTACAGGCATTCATCGAACCCCAGGCGTGGCGAGCAGAGCTGATCGAACTTCACGCGCGGCTGCCTGACCTTCCTGTCCTCCCACGGCACGACGCCGAGCTTCTGCCGGGCGTCTCGCAGAGCCTCGTAGCCGGCCCATACCTCATCCGCGCCTCCCCACCCGCAGCGGACCATGGCGACCATGAGGTCGACGGTGCGCATCACACACACCTGCTCCGCGGTGCGTGCCGCCGCATAGCCGACGCTGTCCTCGCAGACAAGCCGCCAGCCCCGTTTCTTGGCGACCACGATCGAGGCAGCTTCTCCTTTGTCGCGACCGGGCGCCGATCCCCAGCGCTGTCGTAGCCGAGCAACCTCACGCAAGTGCGTAGTCGCGTCTAGCACGACCTCCCCGAACCAGGACGAGCTGCGGACAATCGGTCCCGTGGGGCCTTTATCCAGCTCAACCAGCACTTCCTGAACGAGGTGGGTGCGCCCGCGGAACTCGCGCATGACCGTGTCGAGAAGGCCTGCCATCCGGAGGTTGATCAGCGAGCTGCTATCGAACATCCACACACCCTCGCGTGGGTCGTGGATGTCGCCGCTAAGTCGCCCCAGCGTCATAGTCCGCCTGCACGGCCCCCTTCAGGCGACGCTGCAGCCGTGCTTCCGGAATCTCGAGCAACTCGGCGAGCCGCTCGAACGTGATTTCCCCGGCCACGTGAGCGGCGATTGCATCCCGGACGAATTCCGGCGGAAACACCGTCTCCTTGGGCGACTGTGGCATGTCCAGCGCCTCAGCGACAACCGAGCGCGACGCAGCCTTCAGCTCGTCGCGCTGTTCAGCGCCCCGTGGCAGGAGCCTGCAGTTGTGCAGCCGGTAGACGAGGGTGTTGTAGCTGACGCCGTATTCGACGGCGACATCGAAGACCCAGTCAGGGGTGATGGCTCCGGCCTTGCGCAGCCGTTCATGGAGAGCGCCCCGCGGAACGAGGAAGCTGGCAGCAAAGGTGTTCGCCTCCTCCTCTTGGGCACGCCCCTTCACGTCGAGTACGTTCTCGTCGACGGCCGCCTGGTGACCGAGGACGTGATGGCCGAGCTCGTGGGCTGCCGTGAACCGTTGGCGCGGCAGGTACATGTCGCTGTTGAGGAGGACGAAGCCGATGCCGCCGCGGCGAACGTACATGCCATCCGGTCCGCCCAGACCGAGGCGCCGTTGGACAAGCTTTACGCCGGCGGAGCGGAGCGTTGCCGCGATGTCGACAACAGGCCCGTTCCCGAGGCCCAGCTGTAGGCGAAGTTCGTCAGCGCGGCGGGCGATGGCGTCGTGATCGACGGCGCCGCTCATTCGCCTAGAGAGGCCACGAACTCGTAGCGTTGGATGAACTGCTCAAACCAGTCGATCGCTGCACGAGTCCTCGTGCCGGCGCCATCCTCGGCGCGCAGAAGAGCGCTGACCGGCTCCTCGTCGGCAGCCGCGAGGAAGAACTCGATGCTCTGGCGCGTTGCCTCCGCAATGCGCTCCAGGCGATAGGTCGAGATGCGGCCGTCCTCCTCGGCAGCCCGCAGCTCTGCAGCACTCATTCCGCCGAGAGCAGCCACCTCCTCAAGGGGCAGGCGTGCTCGTTCGCGGGCTTCTCGGATGCGAGCGGCCAGTCGGCTGGCAGTTCCCACACTTGTCGACGAAAGCTGAGCGGTGGTCATCGGCGCCTCACGTTTTCCATTCACGCTCGCTTGTCAACTCTACAGACATGGTACCGCTCAGTCGGCGGCTGCGACACGCCGCCACCGCGGCGACGCCGCGATCCGGACGACCACTCGTAAAGGCCCGGCCCTACTCCTCTCGCCCCGACCACACCATCGCCTCGCGGCTGGCGAAGCGCGAGGCGATCTGCATCCAGACCGACCACGCCCCGAGCCGCGACTCGACCCGGGGCGTCGGCGGACTCGGGCTTCCACGGTTCCTTGACAGCAGCCGCTGCCCGACCAGCTTCCCTGCGTGCACGGGAGCACGCAGGGAGCCCAGGACGATGGAGCAGGACGCGCCGCGGCGGGACGCGAGCACGGCCCCCCGGTTCGAGTGGCCCGGCGAGCCGGCGGCATCGGACCGAGCGGCCGATGGTGCGCGGCTCGCCGCCGGACCCGCCCAGAGTGGCTGGGCTGCTTACGACGCGCAGCGGCGCAGCCCCCACCGCGGACGCCGGGTGCTGCTCGCGCTCGCCGTGCTGGCGGCGCTGGTCTGGGCCATCGGCCGCTGCAGCGTGCCGCCGCCGCGCCTCGCGCTGAGCGTGACCGCGACGGGGCCACTGGCGTCGCCCGACAACGTGGTGCACGCTGGTCAATCCCTGGGACCGCAGGCGCTCGTCGTGGCCAACTCGGGCACCCTGCCAGCCTGTTGGTGGCTGAGCGTGAGCGCGGACAACCCCGCCTTCGCACCCTACCTGCGACTCACCCTCAGCGACGCGGCCGGCCACGTCCTCTACGCGGGGCCGCTCCCCACCGCCGCTGACCCGCTCGCCGGCTCGGCCTGCGCCCATCCGCCCATTGGCGTCGCCGCCGGGTCGGAGGCCGTGCTCGCGCCGGGCGGACAGGTCACCCTCACCGTCCGCGGGTCGGTGGGCGCGCTGCCGGCGACCCTGAACGGCCAGCAGCTCGTCCTGGCCTGGACACCCCTGGGCGCGCCGGCCGAT
>JAJYGO010000461.1:9698-10345 GCA_021785115.1 Chloroflexota bacterium
CCTGAGCACCGTCGGGAGCCGCGCCGCCCGGGTGGAGGGGCACCACGATCGGGGTGGTATCGCCGGGCCGCGGCGTCCCCACCCACCGCGGCCCGCGAGCCTGTCGCCTCGGTTCGGAAGGGGCCGAAGGCGCGTGGGTGAGGGTACGGCACCCGGTAGGGAGGATGCAGGGCGGCGTCGCGGGCGCCCCGCGGGCGCCACGACCGGGTTGAGCCCGATCAGGGCGAGACCTGGGCGCGCGAAACCTTGACATCGGCGGATGCCCGCCGAGCCTCCCGGCGATCCGGTTGCCCAGGGTGCACCGGGCCACGGGAGCGCACACCATGGACATTCACCGCCAGCGCCACGGACAGTCCACCACCGAGTACGGGCTCGCACTCGGGCTGATCGCCGCCATCCTCATCGTCGCCCTGACCGCGGTGAACGGCGGGGTCGGCGGCGTGTTCAGCGGGATCACTCAGCAACTCACGGCCGCCGTCGGCACCAACTCCGCGCCGACCGGGAGCCCCGCCGCCGCGCCGACCGCGCTGGTCACCCCGGCCATCCAGCTCGTGGGCCAGCAGGTGACCGTCACCGGCACGGGCTACACGCCCGACAGCCCGGTGACCATCACCCTCCACTCGACGCCGACGGTGCTCGGCACCACC
>JAJYGO010000246.1 GCA_021785115.1 Chloroflexota bacterium
GTGGTCATGGTTCCTTCCTTTCGGGGCACCCGGCGGTCATCGCCGGCGCACCCCATGCATGCGGGACAAGCTCGCGACGTGCCACTTGAGGCTCAGATGAACAGGATCGGGCCGTCACCCGCGTTGAGGTAGAAGGCAGTGACGCCCTCCGCACCGTCCACGAGCGGATCGAGGTCGGCCTGGTCGAGCTGCAGGATGTCCATGGACAGCGAGCATGCCTGGATGTCCACGTCCCCCAGCTCCTTGGCCTGGCGCAGCGTGTCGGCCCAGCTGGCCTGACCGGCCTTCGCGGCGGCCGCGATCGCGGCGGCTCCGGCCGCTCCCGCCTCCGGGGACAGTCCGTGGTCCAGGCCGATCCGGTCGGCCCGGAAGGCGTCCAGGCCCCAGTACTGCAGGAAGATGTGGACCGTCTTCCCGAGCGCCGCGGCGCCGGCGGTCATGACCGCGGCAGCCTGCAGCTTGTCGTCGGTGCCGGAGAACAGGACCAGGGAGATCGTGTCGTCCATTCGGCGTGACCTCACACGGAGAGGGGGCTGTCGAGACGCTCGGCTGCTTGTGTCGAGAGGGCGCCGAGCCGAGCGAGCCGGCGCATCAGGACGCGCTGCATGATCCGGCAGGCATCGGCCACCTCCGGGTCGGACAGGTGGTACTGCACCTCACGGCCGTTCCGCACGGCTTCCACCAGCCCGGCCGCGCGCAGCACCGCCAGGTGCTGCGAGACGCTCGGCTGGTTCATGCCGATGTCCTCGGCCAGCCGCGTGACCTCGCAGGCCCCGTGATGCGCCAGGTGCTCGACGATCTCCAGCCGATGCGCGTTCGAGAGCGTCTTCAGGACGTCCGCCTGCAACGTGAAGATCTCGTGCATGAGACCAAGTATCGCCATATGCGCACGCGGAGACCAGTCCGGAGGGACGGAATTCCGAGGGCCGGGCGGCCCTCTCCCCAGGAGCCTCCCGGCAGACGTTCACCCGCCCCGGGAGCCCTGCGCAGCCCGGGGCCATCCGACACGTGGCCCTGCGCCGGCCCCGTCATGCGTCCTGCCCATCGGCCCCCCGATTGGGCACCTAAGGCCCTTTCTCCTCCACACGTCGCGAGCGAGCGTTGGGGCAGAGACCGCAGCGTGGTGCGGGTGCGGCCGCGGCCCGACAGCAACAAGGAGACCGAATGCCGTCGCTTTCCGATCGGCTCTGCGCCGAGCACACCAGGATCATGCCGCACGTCGACGACCTCCGCGTGATCGCGGACCAGGCGGCGGAGACCCCGCGCGAGGTGTTGCAGGAACGGCTGCGGCAGGAGCACGACTTCCTGGCCGCCGAGCTGCTTCCGCACATGGCCGCCGTGCAGGAGACGCTCTACCCGTCATTCGAGCGCCTCATGCAGAACCGGCACTCCATGACGCCCATGTCCCGGGAACACGACCAGATTCGCCAGCTCCTGGACGCCCTGGGTCAGCTGGCGCATTCGTCGGGGACGACCCGTGTCATGCAGGGGTCGCCGTGGCTCATGGACGTGCGGCGCGCGCTGTACCGGCTCTACGCCCTGCTCAAGGTCCATCTCGCCGAGGAGGAGATGTACACCCCCATCCTCGAGCACGAGCTGACGGACGTGCAGCTGTCCGCGATCGTCGACGCGCTCGACGCGAGGCAGGCGACCCGGGCCTGACGCGACCCGGGCCTGACGCGGCCGCCGGGACTGACGCGCCCGGCGCACGCTCGCCGGGCGGGCTACACCCGGGAGGCGGCCAGGCGGTCCAGGATGTACGTCCGGATGCCCTCGACGGGCACCCGGACCTGCTCCATCGAGTCACGATCGCGCACCGTCACGGCGCGGTCCTCGAGCGAGTCCACGTCGACGGTCACGCAGTAGGGCGTCCCGATCTCGTCCTGCCGGCGGTAGAGCTTGCCGATCGAGGCCGTGTCGTCGTACACGGCCATCAAGTCGCGCTTCAGGTCGTCGCGGATCCGGTGGCACAGCTCGACGATCTCGGGCCGCTTCTTGAGCAGCGGCAACACGGCCACCTTGTACGGCGCGAGGTCTGGGTGGAGCGAGAGCACCACGCGCGTCTCGCCCCTGACCTCCTCCTGGCGATACGCGTCGATCAGGAACGTGAACGCCGCGCGGTCCGCGCCGGCGGACGTCTCGACGATCCAGGGCACGTAGTGCTCGTTGGTGGCCTGATCGAAGTACTCCAGGTTCTCCCCGGTCGCCTCCTGGTGCCGGCCCAGGTCCCAGTCGCCCCGGTTGTGGATCCCCTCGAGCTCCTTCCACCCGAACGGGAACCGGTACTCGACGTCGACCGCCTTCTTCGCGTAGTGCGCCAGCTCGTCGGGCGCGTGCTCGCGGAAGCGGAGCCGCGCCGGGTTCACCCCGTACTGCTCGTACCACGCGCGCCGCCGGGGCATCCATTCCTCGAAATGCGCCGAGGCGGTCTCCGGCTTCACGAAGTACTGCATCTCCATCTGCTCGAACTCACGCATCCGGAAGACGAAGTTGCCGGGGCTGATCTCGTTCCGGAACGCCTTGCCGACCTGGGCGATGCCGAACGGGAGCTTCTTGCGGCTCGTCTCGCGGACGTTCCGGAAGTTCACGTAGATGCCCTGCGCGGTCTCCGGGCGGAGGTACACGAGAGCGGCCGCCTCCTCGACCGGCCCCATGTGCGTCTTGAACATCAGGTTGAAGCGGCGGGGGGCGCTCAGCTTCCCCTGGTCTACCGGGCACCGCAGCCCCAGGCGGTCCACGATCTCCGGGTCCCGCAGCTCGGTCTGCGTGAGGTCCTCCGCGCCGGGCAGCTCGTCCAGGCGGTAGCGCCGGTGACACGCCTCACACTCCACGAGGGGGTCGGAGAACGATGCCACATGGCCGGAGGTCACCCAGACCTGCGGGGCCATGAGGATCCCGGCGTCCAGCCCGACGATGTCGTCACGCTCCTGCACCATCGCGCGCCACCAGGCGCGCTTCACGTTGTTCTTGAGCTCCACGCCCAGGGGCCCGTAGTCCCACACGGCGTTGATGCCGCCATAGATCTCCGAGCTCGGAAAGATGAACCCGCGGCGCTTCGAGAGCGAGACGATCGTATCGAGCGCGGCGACCGCGGGTCCGGGGTCGGACCCCGGAACGGGCGGGCGGTTCGGGATGGTGTTGTCGGTCACGGCTGGGCGTGGCTCCTGTGCAATGGCGTGGCTGCGCGCTGGGTCCCGCGGGAACGCACGCATTCTCGCACGAGCGGCGCCGGCGGAATCGCCGGCGCCCGGATGGGCCCCGGGCAGGGGTCGGCGGGTTGCCCCGTTGACTGCCGCGCCAACCCGAGCCTCGACCCTACGACAGCGCCCAGCGGGGCCGCGCGTCGCGCTCCTCCGCCAGGTCCGCGTACGTGATCCCCGCGGCACGCTCCCAGGCCAGGCGGTCGACGCGCACGCAGTAGCCGTGGCTCCCGGCGTGGAACGTGATGCGCGGGTCGTCCCGCACCGCGTAGTCGGCAAAGACCGGCAAGGTGAACAGCTCCGGGACCGGCGGGATCGTCCCGAGGTCGCAGGAGGGGGCGAGCTCGTCCAGCTCCTCCTCCGTGAGGAGACGGACGTGGCGCGCCTCGAGAGCGCGCCGTGCCTTCACGAGGTCGAGCATGTCGGCACCGTCGACCACCAGCAGCGCCTTCCGGCCGTCGTCGGCCATGATCGCCAGGGTCTTGGCGAACGTGCGCGGGTCGATGTGCTCGAGGCGCGCGGTTTCCCTGGCGGTGAACGCGACAGGGTGCTCGTGGAGCTCGTAGGGGACATCGTGGCTGGCAAGCCAGCCGAGGAGCCCGGCGTGGGGTGGCCGGACGGACGCCTGGACGGACATGATCTGCCTCCCAGCGGCGTACGTGGCACGGCACGTGGCCCACCGGGGGTCGCCCATCGGTCGGCGCTGCCCCGGCGCCGTTCGGACCACACGTCGTGGCGTCGCGCGCGTCGATGGTGTACCGCCGGCGGGCCGCGCCGTCGAGTGCCATCCGTCCAGGGACTCCGGCACTCGTCCCCGGGGCGGCGCGACAGGGGCCGTGGCAGACCGTCGCGCGTCAGTGCCGCACCCGTACCTCGTCGAGGAACTCGAGCGAGCGCGCCTCGCGTTCCAGCACGTGGCGCACGAAGAGCCGCATCGCCTGCTCGGCCTCCGCCTCCACGGCGGAGGGCAGCCGCAGGTCAGCGATCTGCTCCAACGGCACGTGCCGGTATGCCTTCAGCAACCGGAGCGCGTCGCTCGACAGGCTCGCCCGTTCCGCGATCGGCCCCGGGTGGTCGGCGCAGAGCAGCCCGCCCAGCACCGGCACCCAGCGGAATGCCTCGCCGGCCTCCAGCCGCCGGTCGCACTCGACGCACCGGTCGACCTCGGGCCGCAGGCCCAGCTCGTCGGTCAGCCCGAATTCGAACCATCGCGCGACCCGCCCCGGAGGCAGGCCCGCGTCGAGGTGCTCGAACGCGCGAGCCAGCAGCTCGTAGAGCCGTGGGGCGGGGGCCCGCTCCTCGGTCGACCGCTCGACCAGCTCGGACAGGTACCAGGCCGTCGCCGTGGATTCCAGGCGGTCGCGAAGCGCGAGCCACGCGTGCCGCACCGTTGCCTGCGTGACCACGTCGAAGGTTCGCCCGTGCGCCAGGACCAGGTGCAGCTCGGCGAACGGCTCGAGGCTGCCGCCGAGGCGGCTCTGCGGCCGCCGCACCCCCCTGGCGATCGCCTTGAGCTTGCCGTCGTGGGGCGTCAGCAGTGTCAGGACGCGGTCTGCCTCACCGAGGTCGAACCGGGACAGCACGATCGCGGCGGACTTGTAGACGCGCGGCACAGGCATGTCCCAAGCGTAGCGCCTGTATCATCGTCGGCGTGCTGACCCAGGCCGACCTGCAGGCCATGATCGCCGACACGGAGGCCGAGATCCTCCAGGTCGTCGACGCCGTGGACGCCCCCGCGACCCGCGGCCTCTACGACATGGTGCGCTACCACCTCGGGCTCGACGGTCCGCCGGGCCTGAGCGGCAAGCGCCTCCGCCCGCTCCTGGGCCTGCTCGCGTACGCGTCCATCGCGGGGGATCACCGGCGCGCGCTTCCGGGCGCCGCTGCCGTCGAGCTGGGCCACAACTTCAGCCTGGTCCACGACGACATCGAGGACCGCGACGTGGAGCGACGCCACCGCGCCGCTCTCTGGACGGTGTACGGGGTCGGCCAGGCGATCAACGCCGGCGACACGCTGTTCGTGCTTTCGCGCCTCGCGCTCCACCGGCTGACCGACCTCGGGTTCAGCGACCGCAAGGTGCTGCGCCTCATGCGGCTGTACGACGACACGTGCCTGGCGCTGTGCGAGGGCCAGTACCTCGACATCCGGGCGTCGGATCACGGCGCCGAGATGTCGGTGGACGGCTACTTCGACATGATCGGCCGCAAGACCGCCGCGCTGATCGCCGCCTCGGTCGAGGCGGGCGCGCTGCTGGCGACCGACGACCAGGCGGTGGTCGACGCCTACCGCCGTTTCGGGTGGGCGCTCGGGCTGGCGTTCCAGGTGAACGACGACGTGCTGGGGATCTGGGGGCAGGAGCAGGTGACCGGCAAGGAGCCCTCGGACCTCGCCAAGCACAAGAAGACGCTGCCGGTGCTGTACGCGCTTGAGCACGCCACCCCCGGGGACCGTGAGCGACTGGTGGACCTGTACGCCCGGTCGGACTCGACCGGCGACGAAGTGGCCGAGGCCCGCGCGATCCTGGAGCGATCGGGAGCGCGCGACTACGCGCGGGCGGAGGCGCGGCGCTTCCGCGACGAGGCGCTCGCGGCGCTCGACGCGACCGGCGTGATCGAGGGCGACGCTCGGGAGCGGCTGCGCGACCTGATGATGTCCGCGATCAGCGCGTAGGCCGAACGCAAGGGGTCGTGTCGCGGGGCCGGCCGCCCTGTCCGCTCCGCCCGGGCGGCACGATCCACGCGCCACCCCTCTCCCTCGCCGCGCGCTATCGTGGGGAGCGTGCGGATCTTCGTCGCGGGCGCCTCCGGCGTGATCGGGCGCGAGCTCCTGCCCATGCTCGCGGGTCACGACGTGGTCGGGATGACGCGGTCGCGGCCGGAGCTGGCGCGAGAGCTCGGTGCGGAGCCAGCGGTCGTCGACGTGTACGAGCGCGACGCCGTGTTCGCGGCCGTCGGGGCTGCGCGGCCCGACGTCGTGGTCGACCTGCTCACGGACCTTGCCGGCGGTGACTTCCCGGCGAACAACCGGATCCGCCGCGAGGGGACGCCGAACCTTGTGGACGCCGCCGTCGCCGCCGGTGCCCGGAGGATCGTGGTGGAGAGCATCTCGTTCGGCGTCCCGCCGGATGCGGCCGCGGCGCGAGACGAGATGGAGCGGCTCGCGCGCGAGTCCGGGCTGGAGACGGTGATCGTGCACCTCGCGAGGCTCTGGGGTCCCGGGACATGGAACGACGCGCCCGGCGGGGACGGCGAGTACGTGAGCGTGCGCGACGCGGCGAGGATGGTCAGGGACGCGATCCTCGGCGCCTCGCCCGGGCCCGACCTGCGCTGACCGGGGCCGGCTACTCCGCCCCCGCCTCCACGTCGGATGTCTCCTGTGGCCGGCGCACCGCCAGCACCTTGCCCACCCGCCGGCCGTCGGTGGACTCGACCGTCAGCCTGACGCCGTCCACGTCGAGGCTGTCGCCCACCTTCGGCACGCCGCCGACCCGGTGGTACACGAGCCCGCCCACCGTGTCGTATTCCTCGCGATCCTCGTCCGCAAGGTCCACGCCGAACGCGTCGACGAAATCGTCGATGTTCGCGCGGCCGTCGAACCGCACCTCCGCCTCCGAGACGCGCTCCACCATCGGCTCCTCGACGTCGTACTCGTCCTGGATCTCGCCGACGATCTCCTCCAGCAGGTCCTCGATCGTGACGATCCCCGCCGTCCCGCCGTACTCGTCGAGCACGATCGCGATGTGCACCTTCCGCCGCTGGAGCTCGTGGAGCAGGTCGTCCACGCTCATCGACTCGGGCACGAAGAGGGGCGTGCGCAGCAGCCGCCGGAGCTCGGGCGGCTCCGCGTTGTCCTTCAGGTAGGGCAGCAGGTCCTTCGCGTAGAGGATCCCGACGACGTTGTCGATCGACTCCTCGTACACGGGGATCCGCGAGTGGCCCTCGCGCAGGATCGTGTCGACGGCCTCGCCGAACGCCGTCTCGACGGGGATGGCCGTCACGTCGATGCGCGGCACCATCACCTCGTGGACCCGCCCTTCCCCGAGTTCGATGACGGCCGAGATCATCTGCTCCTCCTCTGCCTCGAGCACACCCTGCTCGCCGCCTCGCTCGACGAGGATCTTCAGCTCCTCCATCGAGATCTGGCTGCGGTCCTTATGCTCGGCGCCGAGGGGCCGCGTCACGGCGTTCGTGATCGCCTCGAGCAGCCGGACGAGGGGGCTCAGGATTCTCTCGAGCAGCTCGAAGGGTCCGGATGCAGCCAGGGCGTACCGATCCGCGTTGGCGAGCGCGAGGGTCTTGGGCACGAGCTCGCCGAACACGATCGTGACCAGCGCGAGGATGGCCGTCACGATCACCAGGCTCAGGATGCCCGCGTACGGCGAGAGGACGGGCACCTGGCCCAGCAGAACCTCCAGCCCGGGCGTCAGGCTGACGGCGCCGTACGCCGACGCCAGGAACCCGATGAACGTGATGCCGACCTGCGTCACGGCAAGGAACCGTCCCGGACGGAGCAGCAGGCGGTCGACGCGGCGCGCCGCGCGGTTGCCCTCCTCGACCAGCTGCTCGACCCGGCTCCGGCGGACGGTGACCAGGGCGATCTCGGCGGCCACGAAGATCGCGTTGAGGAAGATCAGGATTGCGATGACGATGAGCTCGCCGAGCGTGTTCATCTGGCCGGGCCGGAGTCCTCGGCCTGCAGCGGCTCTGCGGCACGGACACGCGGATGGCGGATCCGGGCCGGAACGCCGACGGCAAGCATGCCGTCGGGCACGTCGTGGGTCACCACGGAGCCTGCCCCTGTCCGCGCACCGGCGCCGACACTGATCGGCGCGACGAGCATCGTGTCGGAGCCGATGAAGGCCCCGTCGCCGATCGTCGTGGGGTGCTTCGCGGCCCCGTCGTAGTTGCACGTGATCGTGCCTGCACCGATGTTGACGTGCGCGCCGATGGTGGCGTCGCCCAGGTAGCTGAAATGGTGCTGCTTGGAGCCCGGCCCCAGCCGGCTCGCCTTGATCTCGGCGAAGTTGCCCACCTCGGCGCCATCGCCGACCCACGCGCCGGGGCGCAGGTGAGCCCACGGGCCGACCCGCACGTCGTCGCCGACCTCGCTGGACTCGATCACGCTGGACCAGATCCGGCAACGTTCCCCGACGATGCTGCCGACGATCCGGCTGCCCGCGCCGATGACGGTGTCGGTGCCGATCCGGGTGCGGCCCTGCAGCACCACGCCGGGCTCCAGCACCACGTCCGGCGCGATCTCGACCTCCGCGTCGACCAGGACCGACCCGGGGTCGAGCATCGTGACGCCGGCCAGCATGTGCGCCTCCACGATCCGGCGGCGCAGCTCCGCCTCGGCGGCGGCGAGCTGCACGCGATCGTTGACCCCGGCGAGCTCCCGGTCGTCCGCCACGTCGAGGGCCACCACGCTGCCGCCCTCGGCCCGCGCCATCGCGATCAGTCCGGTGAGGTAGTACTCGCCGGTCGATGGGGACGGCCCGATCTCGCCGATGCGCGAGCGGACCCAGGCGGCGTCGAACGCGTAGAGCGCGGCATTGACCTCCCCGACCGTGAGGGTCGGCGCGTCGGCGTCCTTCTCCTCGACGATCCCGGCCACCCGGCCGTCGGCGTCGCGGACCACGCGGCCGTATCCGCGAGGGTCCGGCGGCCGGGTCACCGTGATGGCCACGGTCGCCGCCTCCGCGCGCCGCAGCGCCACCAGGCGCTGGACCGTGGCGGGCCGCAGGAGGGGCACGTCACCGCTCAGCACGACGCACTCGTCGATGTCCGCCGGCGCGACCGCCAGGGCGGCCCGCAGCGCGTCGGCGGTGCCCAGGGGCTCGACCTGGAGCGCAAACCGGGCGTCGTCTGCCGCGAACACGTCACGGATCGCCGCGGTGGCCGGCGAGAACACCACCAGCGGCGAGCGGCCGCCGACGGCGCGCGCGGCATCCAGCACGTGCGCCAGCATTGGCCTGCCGCAGACGGGGTGGAGGACCTTTGGGCGCCGCGACCGCATCCGCGTGCCGAGCCCCGCCGCGAGCACGATCGCGAGAGGCCCACCGTCCGCGCCGCTCATGACGGGAGCGCCCCGTCGCGACCTGGAGGCTGGATTGACACGTCCTGTCGATTCTCGGGCGAGCCCGGGGAAGTGTCAACGCCGTCGGCCTGCGGGCCAGGGCTCGAGACAGCGATGCTGGCCTGCGCGGCTACCCCGATGCCCGGCCGCCCTGGAGTCGAGCGCGTCACGCCCGCTCAGCGACGAATGCCGTCGCCTCGATCTCCACCCGCCCGGCGCGCGGGAGCGCCGCCACGGCGACAGTCGACCGGGCCGGGAACGGCTCGGCGAAGTGACGGGCGTACACGGCGTTGACCGCGGCGAAATCGGCCATGTCGACCAGGAAGATCGTGGTCTTGACGACATCGTCCATGGTCGCGCCGGCCGCCGCAAGTACGGCCTCGAGGTTGACCAGGGCGCGCTCGGTCTGCCGTTCCACGCCGGCCGCCAGCTCGCCGGTCGCGGGATCCATCCCGAGCTGACCGGAGCAGAACACCAGCCGGTGAGCCCGAACGGCCTGGCTGTAGGGTCCGATCGCCGCCGGGGCGGCGTCGGTGGCGACGGGGTCCTTCATGCCTCTCCTCCCAGGGTCATGGTCGCGATCACCTCGAGCGAGCCGCCCGGTCGTGACAGGCGCCCGTCCCGGTCGGCGGCACGGACGGCCGCCGCAGCCCGGCGAGCCGCCCCGGGCGAAGGATAGAGGACCGCGAGCGACGGACCGGACCCGCTCAGGAGCACCGCCCGTCCGAGCAGCGCAGCCAGGTCGCGTCGCAGCGGCTCGAGCTCGGGCAGGAGCCGCGCGGCCGCCGGCAGCAGGTCGTTCGCGGGCCGGATGGCCGCGACGTCCGCGGCGGAGGCTCCGCGCCGGAGCAGGGCGGCGAGGTTCGCGGCATCGCCGTGCCCGGCACCGGGCGGCACACCGGGCCGCGCGAAGTGCCGAGCGGCCCCCGCGCGCCCCTCGCCCGCCGCGTCCAGGGCCGCGAAGACATCCCGGGTGGAGAGCCGCGCGGCGGGGACCACGAGCAGCACGCCGAGCGGCCCGCCCGCCGGCGGCGGCAGCCGCCGCAGCCGCTCGCCGCG
>JAJYGO010000397.1 GCA_021785115.1 Chloroflexota bacterium
CCCTGGCGCAGGCGCTCTACCCGCTCCGGGCGGCCGGCGTGCCCTGGCCCCTGTTCCTCGGCGCCTGGACAGCGCTGCTCCTCGCCTCGCTGTGGTGGATGGGGCGGCGCTGGACGCTGGTGCTGCTCCTGTTCCCGCCGGTCCTCGGCGAGCTCTGGCTGGGCAACCTCAACCTGCTCCTGGGGCTGGCCGTCGTGGTCGGGATGAGACGGCCGTGGGCGTGGGCGTTCATCGCCATCACCAAGATCACGCCGGGCGTCGGGCTCCTGTGGTTCGCGGTGCGCCGCGAGTGGCGCAACCTCGCGATCGCGCTCGGGGCCACGGCCGCGGTCGCCGCCGTCTCGCTCGCCCTGGCGCCGAACCTGTGGGCCGACTTCCTCGAGGCGTCGCGGACCCAGGTGGGCGCCACCATCAACGTCCCGGTGCAGGCCGTCCCCATCGACCTGCCGGTGCGGCTGGTCGCCGGCGCGCTCCTCGTGGTCTGGGGCGCCCGAACCGACCGGGCCTGGGTCCTGCCGATCGCGGTCGCGATCACGGTGCCATTCCTGTGGTGGAACGTGCTGGCGGCGCTCGTTGCGGTCGTCCCGCTGTGGGGCTGGCAGCCAGATCCGACGCCGACACCGGCCGCCGCATGAGCCTCGCCCGCGTCTGGCTGTCGGTGGCCCTCGCACTGCCGGCACTGGTGGCGCTGCTGGTGCCGCTGCCGGCGGTGGACCTCGCCTACCAGGTGCGCGCCGGGGAGCTGATCCTCGCCGCGGGCGCCGTGCCGCGGACGGACACGTTCACCTTCACCATCTACGGCCAGCCCTGGACGGACCAGCAGTGGCTGGCGCAGGTGCTGCTGGCCCTCGGCTACCGGGCGGGCGGCTGGGAGCTGCTGGCGGTGCTGCGGGCCGGGCTGGTGGTGGCGACGACCGGGCTGCTCGTGCTGGCCGCGCGGCTGCGCGGGGCGGGCCTGCGCACGGCCTCGGCGCTGGCGCTGCTCGCGTTCCTCGTGTCCGCGCCGGCGCTCGCGCTCCGGCCGCAGCTGTTCGCGATCGCGCTGTTCGCGGCGCTGCTCGCGCTGGTTGCCGGTCGGGACCGCCACCCGCGCGCATTCCTCGCGGCGCCGCTGCTGGTGGTCGCCTGGGCGAACCTGCACGGCAGCTTCGTGCTGGCGCCGCTGCTCCTGGGCTACGCGTGGCTCGACGACGTCGTCCGGCGGCGGCCGTGGCGGCGGTCGCTGGTCGTGCTCGCGGTCGGCACCGCGGCGACCTGCGTGACGCCCTTCGGGCCCGGCGTCTGGGCGTACGCCGCCGGGATCGGCGCCGACCCGGTGATCGCCCAGCGGGTGTCGGAGTGGCAGCGGACGTCGCCGCTCACCCCGACCGGCGCCCTGTTCTACGCCTCGGGCCTCGCCGCCGCGTTCGTCGCGTGGCGCGGGCGCGCACGCCTATCCTGGCCCGACGCCCTCTGGCTCGCCGGGCTCGCCGTCCTGGGCGCCTGGGCCGTCCGGGGGGCGGCGTGGTGGCCGGCTGGCGCCGTGCCGGTGGTGGCGGCCGCGCTCGCGATGCCGGAGGGCGGCGTGACGCCCCTGCGCGCCACGCCCCGCGCGATGCGCCGCCTCAACGGGCTCGTCGTCGCCGTGCTCGCTCTCGCCGTGGCGGCGGCCCTGCCGTGGTGGCGCCACGGCGACCCACTGGCTGGCCGGGCCGGCCTGCTCTCGTACGCGCCGTCGGGCCTGGCCGCCTGGGTGCGCGACCACGCGCAGCCCGGCGCCCGCGTGTACGTCCCGCAGACCTGGGCCTCGTGGTTCGAGTGGGCGGCGCCCCGCCAGCGCTACTTCGTGGACTCCCGGTTCGAGTTGTTCCCGGCCGACGTGTGGGCCGACGACGACGCGATCGCTGCCGGCGGAGCCGCGGCGGAGGCGGCGCTCGAGCGACGGCAGGTTGATGTGGTGGTGCTCGGCCCGGGCGCGACCGAGCCGGTTGGGCCGTGGACCGTCGCCTACCGCGACGCGGACGGCGAGGTCCTTGTGGCCGCCTCGATCCGCTGAGGGGAGTACTTCGGGGCGGGTCGGCAGGCCGCGGCGGTTTGCTACAGTCGGCCGCGAGCCGCAGGGGGAGAGGAATGGTCGAGGAGCCGGCAGCCGAACGCTCAGATCTGGACGTCGCCGTGCTCGGCGGCGGCGGCCACGTGGGCCTGCCGCTGAGCCTCGCGTTCGCCGACACGGGCCTCCGGGTGGGCGTGTACGACATCCACCGGCCGACCCTGGACGCGATCGCCGCGGGCCGGATGCCGTTCCTCGAGAACGGCGCCGACGAGCTGCTGGCCCGGATCCTGCCCACCGGGCGCCTGGAGCTGGGCAGCGACCCCTCGATGCTGGGGCGCGCGGACGTCATCGTGGTGGTCATCGGCACCCCGGTGGACGAGTTCCTGGGGCCGTCCACCCGGGTCTTCGAGCGGGCGGTGGACGAGATCGCGCCCCACATGCGCGACGGCGCCCTGGTGGTCCTGCGCAGCACCGTCTACCCGGGGACCACCGCCTACGTGGCCCAGGAGCTGGAGCGGCGGGGCCGGCGGGTGGACCTCGCCTTCTGCCCCGAGCGGATCGCGGAGGGCCACGCGCTCGAGGAGTACCGCTCGCTGCCCCAGATCATCGGCGCCGACAGCCCCGGGGCGGGCGACCGCGCCGAGGCGCTGTTCCGCCGCCTGACGTCGCAGACGATCCGGACCTCCACCAAGGAGGCCGAGCTCACCAAGCTGTTCACCAACGCCTGGCGGTACATGAAGTTCGCCATCGCCAACCAGTTCTTCGCGATCGCGGACCAGGCCGGGGTGGACTACACCAGCGTCCTGCGGGCCATCCGCGAGGACTACCCGCGCGCCCGGGACCTGCCCGGGCCCGGGTTCGCGGCGGGGCCCTGCCTGTTCAAGGACACGATGCAGCTGGCCGCCTTCACCTCCGACCACTTCCCGATGGGCCAGGCGGCGATGCAGATCAACGAGGGCATGCCCGCCTACATCGTGGCCGCCCTCGAGCGCCGCCACGGCAGCCTGCGCGGCAAGACCGTGGGCATCCTGGGCATGGCGTTCAAGGCCGAGTCCGACGACATCCGCGCCTCGCTGAGCTTCAAGCTGCGCAAGCTGCTGGGCTGGGCGGGGGCGACGGTGCTGGCCACCGACCCGTACGTGGAGGACCACCGCCTGGTGGCGCTCGAGGACGTGCTGGAGCGGAGCGACATCCTCGTGGTCGGCGCCCCGCACCGCGCCTACCGCTCGCTCGACCTGTCCGGCCGCGAGGTGGTGGACATCTGGGACGCCACCGGCGGGGGGATCCGGCTCTGATGCGGGTCCTGGTCACCGGCGCCGCCGGCTTCATCTGCGGGTACCTGGTCGAGGAGCTGCTCGCGGCCGGCCACGAGGTGGTGGGCCTCGACAACTTCAGCAAGTACGGCCGGGTGGCCAAGAGCTACGACGGCCACCCGCGCTATCGGTTCGTGGAGGGCGACGCCAAGGACGGCGCGCTGCTGGCCGAGCTGGCCGAGGGCGCCGACCAGGTGGTGGCGGCGGCCGCGATGATCGGGGGCATCAGCTACTTCCACGAGTTCGCGTTCGACCTGCTGGCCGAGAACGAGCGCATCCTGGCGGCCACGTTCGAGGCGGCCATCCGGGCGCACCGGGCGGGGTCGCTGCGGCGGATCGTGGTCCTGTCGTCCTCGATGGTGTTCGAGAGCACGAGCCAGTTCCCGACGCCCGAGGGCGCCCAGCTGACCTCGCCCCCGCCGGTGTCCACGTACGGCTTCCAGAAGCTGGCCTCGGAGTACTTCGCCCGCGGCGCCTGGGAGCAGTACCGGCTGCCGTACACGATCCTGCGCCCGTTCAACTGCGTGGGGATCGGCGAGCGGCGGGCGGTCCGCGACACCGACGTGATGAGCGGCAACGTGAAGCTCGCGCTCAGCCACGTGGTGCCGGACCTGGTGCAGAAGGTGGTCAAGGGGCAGGACCCGCTCCACATCCTGGGCGACGGCACCCAGGTCCGCCACTACACCTACGGCGGCGACCTGGCGCGCGGCATCCGGATGGCGATGGAGTCCGACGCGGCCGTCAACGAGGACTTCAACCTGTCCACCGCGGCGTCCACCACGGTTCTGGAGCTGGCCGAGGCCGTGTGGTCGAAGGTGCACGCGGCCGAGCGCCCGTTCCGCTACGTGTCCGACCCGCCGTTCGAGCACGACGTCCAGCTGCGCGTGCCCGACGTGCGCAAGGCGCGCGAGGTGCTGGGCTTCGAGGCCGTGACCACCCTCGGCCAGATGCTCGACGAGGTGATCCCCTGGATCCGCGCCGAGCTGGAGGCGGGCCGGCTGTGACCGCTGGGGCTCCGACGTCGTCGGGTCGGGGCGATCAGGGCCACGGCTCGGGCGACGTGGCCCTCGGATACCGTGCCGATCTCGACGGCCTGCGGGCTGTGGCGGTCCTGCTCGTGATCATGACGCACGCGAAGTGGCCCTGGGTGAACGACGGGGGCGATGCCGGCGTCACGGCGTTCTTCGTCCTTTCCGGCTACCTGATCACGAACGTCCTCGTCTCCCAGCGTGCGCGCACCGGCCGTATCGATGTGCTCTCGTTCTACCGTCGGCGGATTGCCCGGCTGGCCCCGGCCCTTCTGGGACTGCTCGCGGTGACGCTCGCCTTCGGGGTGGCCGTCGGCTGGCCGGGCCAGTGGTGGGTCGGGCTCGCGTCGTGCCTCCTCTACGTCTCGAACTGGGTCCAGGTTGGCGGCGTCAACATCGGCCCTCTCGGGCACACGTGGTCACTCGCGATCGAGGAGCAGTTCTACCTTGTCTGGCCAGCCCTGCTGATCCTGCTTCGGGGCCGGGTGCTCCCGGTCGCCGTCCTCGGCATCGTCGTCGCGAGCGCTATTCGGCTGGTCGCCACCGGACCGCTCGAGTACTTCTCAACGATCACGAGGGCGGATGCCATCCTCGTTGGTTGCGTCATGGCGCTGGCCCGGTGGCGCTGGCCCCGGCCGGTCGCCGAGCTTGGTCTCACAGGGCTGCTCGCCGTGGCGTTGGTGATCCCGCCGGACATGCACGACCTTGCGATTCCGCTGGCCACGCTCGCCACGGCGGCCGTCATCGGCGGCGATCTCAAGCCCCTTGGCTGGCTCGCGCCACTCGGGCTGCGCGCGTACAGCCTCTACCTCTGGAATTGGCCGATGACCATCCTCTTCGGCTCGATCGGGGCCGTTGCCCCGCTGCTCACGTTCCTGGCCGGCGAGGCGTCTTTCCGCCTGCTCGAGGCTCCGGTGCTGCACCGCGGGCGCGGACGGTCGGCGAGCGCATCGCCCGCCAGGGCCAGCGTCGGCAGCGCCGCTGAGCCGCTCACCGCGGACGCGTGATGGTCCGACTCTTGGCCCCGCTGCTCGCCGCGGGGATCCTCGCCGGATGCGCTGCCGCGCCGCTGGATTCGTTCAGCGCCCCGACCCCGCTGCCGGCACAGCCGCAGTGTCGTGCCTATGGCGAGCCGGGGGCACTGTGCGTGGTCGTCCTCGGCGACAGCATCGCGGCGGGCGTGCCGCTCGGTGGCGGCGACCGCTGGTGGGTCCAGCTGCAGTCGCTGCTTGAGGCGGCGGTGCCCGGCCGCGCGGTCTCCGTCGAGAGTTGGGCTGTCCCCGGCAGCATGGTGGACGTGCTCGAGTCGGCCGCTCGCGAGCAGGCGGCCCTCGACTCCTTCGACGCGGCCATCGTGATCGAGGGCGTCAACGACGAGGGTCGGCTTGCCCTCGACGTGTGGCTCGCTCGGTACGAGGCGGCCGTGGCCGCGATGCAGCGGAAGGGCCTTCTCGTCATCGTCGGCACGCCGCCACCAGGCTTCGAGAGCGGGGCGTTCACGAGTCGGTATGACGCGACAGCGGCAGCCATCCGCAAGGTGGCGGCGGGTCAGCGCTGCCCGATCCTCGATGTCGCGAAGCGTTGGCGCGAGGACGGAGCCGCTGCGGCCGCTGCCTACTACGCCGACCTGATCCACCAGGCCGCCCCGGGTCAGCGGATCATCGCGGAGATGGCCTCCGAGCTGGTCATCCGCGGGACTGGCAGGTGATCGTGGATCCGGTCCGTCATGGAAGCGGCGCTGCCACGCTCTCGATCGTGGTGCCCGTGTTCAAGGAGGGCGAGGCGGTCGCGCCCGTGCTGCGCGCGCTCGACGCGGGGGTCGCGACCCCGCACGAGATCCTGGTCGTCTACGACTTCGACGAGGACCCGACGGTGCCGGTGGTCGAGCGCCTGCACGCGGAGAGGCCGGCGATCCGGGGCCTGCGCAACGACCTCGGCCGGGGCGTGCTCAACGCGATGAAAGCGGGCATCTCGGCCTCGGCGGGGGAGTACGTCCTAGTCTCGATGGCCGACGGCTCGGACGAGCCGGGGGTGGTGGACCGGATGGTCGCCCTCGCCCGCGGCGGCGCGGACGTGGTGGCCGCCTCGCGCTACATGCGGGGCGGCCGGCAGCTCGGCGGGCCCCGCCTCAAGCGGCTGATGAGCCGGACCGCGGGCCTCACCCTCCACTGGTTCGGCGGGGTGGCCACCCACGACCCCACCAACAATTTCAAGCTCTACGCGCGCCGCTTCCTCGACCTCACGACCATCGAGTCGCAGGCCGGCTTCGAGCTGGCCCTCGAGCTCACGGTCAAGGCCACCCTGGCCGGCCGCCGAGTCGCCGAGGTGCCCACCACCTGGCGCGACCGCACCGACGGCCAGAGCAACTTCAGGCTCCGCAAGTGGCTGCCCCACTACCTGCACTGGTACCGGGCGGCCATGGTCGGGCGGCTCCGGCGCTAGTCCCCCTCGGGCTGCGGCACCGGTGCCCCGAACCTGACGCGCCGGTCCGCCTCGGCCTGGACGCCCGGCGGCACCGGGCGGACGGCCCAGGGCACCAGCGAGTCCGTCCTCGGGTCGCCGTAGGACTTGACGATCCGCTCCAGCGAGGCGGGCGATGGCACCAGCACCAGCGTCCGGTTCGGGTCAGTCTCCGCGGGGAGCGGACGGCGCAGCCCGGCGATGACGAGGGCCCGCGTCATGTCGGCCCGGTCCAGGAACAGCCCCCGCCCGCCGACCAGGAGGGCCAGGTTGAACGCGAACGCCAGCAGCGCGACGCTGGCCGCCGCGGCGACGGCGTACGGGCGAAGGCGGGCCGGGCCCGTCATCCTCGGCCGCCCGACCAGCGACGAGACGGCCACCAGCAGCAGGATCCCGGACACGTACGTGTAGCGCGTGTAGTCCACCTGGCCCGAGAACAGGTCGCCGCGGACGAGGCCGATCAGCGCGTACTGCACGGCGATGGCCGCGACCAGGCCGATCGCCAGGCCCGGGACGCGACGCTGCCGGACGCGCACGCCGATGCCCACAAGGACGAGGGCGACCAGCGCCAGTCCGCCCAGCGGGCCTAGGCCCGTCAGCGAGGCGCCGGCCTCCCCGAACCCCCCGACCACGAACCGCGGCACGTCCGCCAGCGCGGCGAGCGTGAAGGGGTTGCGGATCGTCGCGACGCCCGACCGGCCGAACGTCGCGTACCAGCACGCATAGGCCCCGGCGGGGATCGCCAGCCAGGCGACGTGCCGGCGCCACCGCGGGTCGAGCAGCCAGCCCACGCCGACGGCGACGCTGACCAGGAGCCCGGTCCCGGACGACATGAGCGACAGCAGGAGCAGCAGCGCGACAGTCCCCGCACGCCCGCGCGTGGCCGCGCCGTCCGAGACGGCCATGGCGGCCAGCCCGAGCGCCATCGAGCCGTCGAACCCGGTCTGGAACCCCCAGAAGATGTTCTCGAAGCCTGCGCCGAACAGCAGGACCAGCAGCCCGGCGAGGAAGCCCGGCCCGGGCCCGCTGCGGCGCCGCACGAGCACGAAGACGAGCGACGCGACGCACAGGTGGACGAGCACGACGGCCGCCTGGTAGGGCACGTACGAGCCGATCCCGATGGTCTCCACCATCAGCCGGTACAGGATGATCGGGAGGGTGGACCAGTGCTCGTTGTGGGGCCTGAGCCAGTCGACCGGATCCCCCAGCGAGCGCGTCTCGATGAACGCCCACTCGTCGCTGAAGAAGGTCATCCCGGCGCCGAGCGCCAGCAGCAACAGGCCGGCGAGGACGGCGACGGCCGCGAACAGGCGAGCGGTCAGGCGCCGCTCCAGCCTGTTCCAGGCTCCGGCGCCCCGGGACGCAGACCCGCCACCCCCCTCGGCAGTCACGCCGCCGCCTCTCCTTCGGCCGCGTCGTCCTCGTCGTCCTTGGCCTCGGCCGCCGTCGGGCCAGGGCGTGTCCGCTCGGCCCGCGTCGCCTCCTCGCCGGGCCCGGTCCCGCCGCGCCACGTCCAGCGGATGGCCGCCACGGCCACCGCGGTGATCACCACCGAGCCGGCCACGCTCACGAGGTCGCCGGCCGGCGGGCTGACCCCCGGCGGCGGCACGGCGTACACGAGGTTGAGCGCGAACGCCACCGCGAACGCGGCCCACGCCGCGACCACCTCTCGCCGCGGCCAGGCGAGGACCAGGAACACCAGCGCCGGGTACGCGTACCGCTCGTGCATCGTGGTCAGGGTGACGAACGCGCCCAGGCTGATCGCCGCCAGGCCCATGGCCAGGTTCTGGGCGCTCGGCCGCCGGTAGACGCCAGCGAACACAACCAGCGCCGCCAGCCCGGCCGCCGCCAGCCCGACCAGCCGGAATGTGACCGGGCCCGCGATCGCGTTCTGGTCCGGCACGAAGCCGCCGCCCGCGCCCAGCTCCTGCAGCAGCCACCAGGGGTTCCACGCCCGGAGCGAGAGCACCGAGAAGATGGCGCCCTGGTACTCGCCCAGGTTGCGCAGGTAGTCCAGGGGGCCGCCGGCCGCCAGGAACGGCAGCCAGGCCACGACGGCCACGACCGCCGCCACGACCGCCGCGCGCGCCGCGCCGCGCCAGCCGCCGGTGGCCAGGAACCAGGCCGCGAACGGCACCGCCAGCGGCAGCGCCTGGGGCTTGGTCATGAGGCCGACCGCCAGCAGCGCCGCGGCGAGCCCCGGGCGCCCGCCCCGGGCCGCCAGCACCGCCAGCAGGACCGGGAGCACGTAGAGGGGCTCGTACTGGCCCCACCAGGCCGAGACGTACCACGTCGCCGGCCACAGCAGCACCGCCGCCGCGGCCGCGACCGCGAGGCGCGGGCGGCCCCGGAACCACCAGGCCACGCCCGCCGCCAGCCCCAGGTCCGCCAGGCTGGCGGGGGCCTTCATCAGCGCCCGGATCGCCGGGTCCGACGCGCCCGCCGCGGTGGCGAAGGCCGGCTGCACCAGGGCCAGCGCCCCCCAGACCCAGGCCATGACGGCCGGGAACGAGAGGTTCTGGTCGTAGGCGTTCCCCCAGCCGCCCACGGCGATCCCGTGGACCCAGAGCGCGAACTGGTCGAGGTCGCCCGCGAACCCGGGCTGCGGCAGCAGGACCGCCCGCACGGCGATCCCGGCGGCGACCGCTAGGGCCAGCGACGCCGCGGCGCCCGCCGACCACCCCCGCGCGGCCAACGGGGTCAGGCCCGCCTGGGGGCCCAGTAGCGCTCGGCGGCGCCGCTGGGGACCGAGCCCGCCGCGGCAACCCGCGTGGCGTAGGCGCGCACGGCCTCGGCCATCGCCCCCGCCCCGCCGAACAGCCGGTCCATCTGGCTCTCGTACCGGGCGACGCCCCCGACCTTGCGCTCCAGCGCGCCGGCGACGTCGACGTACTCCGCCTCGAGCGAGACGCCCGCGGGCAGCGCGGCGAGCGCGCCGGGCGGCAGGTCGCCGAGCCCGGCGAAGCCCACCCGGTGGGCGTACGGGAAGTCCTCGTAAAAGGCGAGGCGCGCGGCGGCGCCGGCGGAGGGCGCCGCCCAGGAGGGGTCGCCGGCGAGCAGCGCCAGGCCGGCGTCGCGGGCCAGCTGGTGGTCCACGTGCCGGCCGACGCCGAGCGGGAAGTACACCCGGGACGGCCCCAGGCGGGCGAGCTCGCGGCGGAGCAGGCCCGCCGGCGCCGGGTCGTCGGCCCGGGGGGCGGAGAACAGCTGCGCGTCGCCCTCGTAGCCGCGGAACACCGCGTCGGGCAGGTCCAGGAACCGCGTGGCGACCCCGGCGAGGGCGGCGAACCGCTCGTCCTCGAGCCGCCGCAGCGCCATGGCCCCGGCCGCCGCGGCCGCGTCGCTCAGTGCGGCGCTAGGGCCCGCTCCGGGCGCCCCGGGCGCCCCGGCCGACGGCCCCGCTGGCTCGGCGCCGAAGCCCAGCGCCTCGCGCTGGTACGGCGTCAGGCGCTCGGCGCCGCCGGTGCCGGAGAACAGCGTGAGGACGGTGACGGC
>JAJYGO010000308.1 GCA_021785115.1 Chloroflexota bacterium
GGTCGACGCGATGGAGCGCGTGTTCGCGGGCACCGGCCTGCCGTACGTCGCGCTCCGTTTCGAGGGCGAGGGCCATGGATTCCGCAGGGCCGAGACGAAGCGCGCCCAGTACCGCGCCGAGATCGGCTTCCTGGCCCGCGTCTTCGGGTTCACCCCGGCCGACGGCATCGAGCCCCTCGAGGTGCCCGGGCTCGCCTGACCGTTCGGGCGCCGCCCTACCAGACGACGACGGTCTCCTCCGCGTCGTAGGCCCGCAGGCGCGCGTCCTTCGAGACGAGCGGCCACCCGTGCTCGACGGCGGTCGCGTAGATCAGCCGATCGCCTGGGTCCTTCGGGAACGCATCGCCGAGCATCGCCGCCGCCGCGGCGATCGCGGGCGTCAGCGGCACCGTGCGGAGAGACCGCCCCACCTCGAGCATCCAACTCGCGAGCGGTGTGCCGAGCGTGATCCGGCCCCGCCGCGCGAGCCAGGCGATCTCCCACCAGGAGATCGCGCTGATGGCCAGCTCGTCGGCCGCGTCGATCTCCGCCAATGCCGCCGGCGACAACGCCTCGGGAACGGCCGCCCACCACAGGGCTGCATGGGTGTCGAGCAGCACCGTCACGCGAGGTTGTCCTCGTCAGCCGTCCAGTCCGGATTGGGCGAGAAGAGCTCGTCCTCGGACGCGTGAATCTCGAGGATGCCGCGGTACTTGCCCTTGAGCGCCGCGCCGCCGCGCGCGGGCACGAGCCGTGCCACCAGCCGGCCGTGGCGGGTGATCTCCACCTCCTCGCCGGCCTCCACCTCGTCGAGGAGGGCCAGGATGTGCGCCTTCGCCTCGGTCGCGGTCACAGTCTTCGCCATGTGGTCAGAATAATGGTCAGACTCCATCATCGCAATGACAGCGTATCGGCTCAACCTTCGCTGGCGCTTACCCCCGATTCCGATCGCTCCGGCAGCCCGCTCCCTCGCGGCTCGGCCGTCCGCCGTGACGCGGCGGAGCCGCAGACGAGCGTCGGGCCGCTTGACCTGCCGGCGCCCCGATTTCGGCCGCGGCAGCTGCGCGGTGTCCTTCCGGCCCGAGTCCGCCCCCGAGGCATCAGCGCACGACATGAGCCAGCAGCGACCTGCTCCCCCGGGATGGGGTCGCCCCGTCGCGACGGGCCCTCTGCTACGCTCCGAGGACAAGCCCTGACGCGCCCACCCCGGGAGTCCCATGAGCATCGTTGACGCCGCGCAGTACCTGTTCACGTCCGAGTCGGTGACCGAGGGCCACCCGGACAAGATGTGCGACCAGATCTCGGACGCCATCCTGGACAGCATCCTCCGCGAAGACCCGCACGCGCGCGTGGCCTGCGAGACCGCCACCACGACGGGCCTCGTGCTCGTGTTCGGCGAGATCACCTGCGACGGCTACGTCGAGTTCCAGGACGTCGTCCGGGACACCGTCCGCGACATCGGCTACACGCGGGCGGACTACGGCTTCGACTACGAGACCTGCGGCACGATCGTCAGCGTCAAGGCCCAGTCGCCGGACATCGCTCAGGGCGTGGACCGGGCGTCGATCGGCGAGCAGGGCGCGGGCGACCAGGGGATGATGTTCGGGTTCGCGTGCCGCGAGACGACGGAGCTCATGCCGCTGCCCATCGCGCTGGCCCACCGCATGGCGCGGCGCCTGTCCGAGGTCCGCAAGGAGCGCGCGCTCCCGTACCTCCGCCCCGACGGCAAGACGCAGGTCACCGTCGAGTACGCGCACGGCCAGCCGGTCGCGGTCCGGACGGTGGTGGTCTCGACCCAGCACGACCCCGACGTCAGCCACCAGCGGATCAGCGACGACGTGATCGAGCAGATCATCCTGCCCACGATCCCGCTCGAGCTTCGCCGCCAGGACCCGGTGATGCACGTGAACCCGACCGGACGGTTCGTCATCGGCGGGCCGATGGGCGACGCCGGCCTCACGGGCCGCAAGATCATCGTGGACTCGTACGGCGGCATGGCCCGCCACGGCGGCGGCGCGTTCTCCGGCAAGGACCCGTCCAAGGTGGACCGCTCGGCGGCGTACGCAGCCCGCTGGGTCGCGAAGAACGTGGTGGCGGCGGGACTCGCGGACCGCTTCGAGGTCGAGGTCGCCTACGGCATCGGCATCGCCAAGCCGATCTCCGTCTCGATCGAGACGTTCGGCACCGGCCACGTCCCCGACGAGACGATCGAGGCCCTGATCGACCGCCACTTCGACCTGCGGCCGGGCGCGATCATCCGCGACCTCGACCTCCTCCGGCCCATCTACCGGCAGACCGCGGCGTACGGCCACTTCGGGCGGACCGACATCGACCTGCCCTGGGAGCGCACCGATCGCGCGGCCGCCCTCGCCGCCGACGCCGGCCTGCCCGATCTCGTGGCCCGCTGATCGCCGACTGCCGAACGGGGTGCCCGGCGGGCCCGGGCCCGGGCAGGGCGCGCGGGGACCGCCGGCGTCGGTGGGGATGACCACCGCGGGTCGCCGGCGCGGTCGCTCGGCGCCTCGCGACGGCGCGCGAGGCCCTGCCTCTAGAATGCCCAGATGGACGTCGTGATCATGGCCGGCGGCGGCGGCACTCGGCTGCGCCCCCTCAGCACCTCGGCTCGGCCGAAGCCGTTCCTGCCGCTGCTGCCCGGCGGCGAGACCCTGCTCCAGCGAACGGTCGCCCGGCTCCAGGGCGCCGAGATCGGCGAGCGGCCGGACGTCGCAGTCGTCGTGTCGGCGGCGTGGGCTCCCCTCGTGATGGCCCAGGTGCCCGGGGCGCGGCTGGTCATCGAGCCCGAGGGCCGCAACACGGCCGCAGCAATCGCGCTCGCGGCGCTCGAGCCCGGTCGCGATCCTGACGCGGTGATGGCCGTCCTGCCGGCGGACCACCGGATCGACCCGGCCCGCGAGGGCGTCTTCCGGGCCGTGCTGCGGATGGCCGCCGAGGGCCTCGCGACGGGCCGATTCGGCATCGCGTCGCCGCTGGTCACGCTGGGCGTCGAGGTGACGCGCCCGGCCACCGAGTACGGCTACCTGCGCCCGGACGTCGGGCGCGTCGAGCAGGTCGGCGGGCTCCGGGCGTACCCGCTGGCCGCGTTCGAGGAGAAGCCCGTCCTCGCTCGTGCCCGGGAGCTGGCGCGCATGCCCGGTGTCGCGTGGAACGCCGGCATGTTCCTGTGGCGCCGGCGCGCGATCATCGAGGCGCTCGACCGTCACGCTCCCGAGGTGGCGGACGGCGTCCGGCGGGGTCTCGAGGGCGATCTCGCGGCGGCCTATGCCGCGCTGCCCAGCCGCTCGATCGACTATGCCGTGATGGAGCCGGCCGCCGCCACAGGCTCGGTCGTGATGGCGGCGATGGACGTCGGCTGGACCGACGTCGGGACGTGGCCGGCGCTGCTCGAGGTGCTCGGTGCGGCCGGGATCGACGGCGGCGTCCTGGAGGCCGGTGCCGAGGCCGAGGCGACGGCGGGGGACCTCCTCGTGGAGCGACGGGACGGTCGGGTCGTCGTCCGCGACGCGACACCCGGCCCGTTCTCCCCCGTGACCGTCTTGGCGCTGCTCCGGGACGCTGGCGGGGCCCGGGTTGCCGTGCAGGAGCTCCTTGATCGGTGCGCTGCAGCCGAGGCGGGCGAGCTCTCGTAGGCGGTGCACCACCTCGGCGCCGTCCTCTGGCGCCCACCCTGGACGTCGTGGCTCGCCGTGGGGCCAGCTCCATGAGGAGCCAGCGCGCACCGCGCCGCGGAGCCCGATCCGCTGTCCTGCGCACGCACCCGAGATGGCCGCGTGGCACGCGGGTGAGCCTCAAACCGCGGGACGGGCGGTTCGGGGGCGTGCGTGGTCGGGGCCGACATCGGACCGGGATGGAGGCCGTGCGGCGCCCTCGGGAGGACCGCTCGTCCTGCCGGATCGGGGCCGATTCCGGGGGGTGTCGGCCGGCTCCGACGGGTGTAGGCTTGCCCTGCGACCGTCATCACCGGCCCTGCGGACCCGGCCGGACGGCGGCCCTCGTGGACGCTCCGACGCGGGGCGACTGGAGGTACTGCGGCGATGCACTCCTCTCTCATCGGCAAGGTCGAGAAGGCGAATCGCTACGCTCGAGAGCTGGATCGGATCTCGATCGAACGGATCGCCCTGACGTTTCGTGGGGACAACGACACCCATCACGTCAGCCTCGACGCCGGAGCGTGGCACTGCACGTGCCACTACTTCGAGAGTTGGGGATCCTGCGTTCACCTCCTGGCCCTCCAGAAGATCATGGGCGTGATGCTGCCCGAAGAGGCGCAGACTTCGATCTTCAACGCGACCGGAGTCGCCGCCATCGCCTGACCTGAGCGGGCCGGAGGTCCGGCCCGCCCTTCCCGGTTCGCTGCCTGACCGCCGCCGGTCGCGCATCCGTCGCCCCGGCGGCGCGGCATGTCCGGGCCTCACTTGATGGTCAAGCGCCAGAAGTACGTCGCGTTGTGGCCGGGCCCGAAGGTGGCCGTGACCCGGAGGGACCAGTCGCCGGCCTTCGTCGGCGCCGTGACGCCCACGCGGCCGCTGCCCGAGGCGCCGTCTGACGGGCTGCCTGCGATCCCGCTCGACACCTCCGCCCAGGCCGACGTCCAGCTCGCCGGTGTCGCCCCGCCGAGGGACGCGTCGAGCAGCGCGCCGGGGGCCGCGGTCCCGAGCACCCTGCCCGTGATCCACGGCGCGTCCGACCCGGCCGAACCCCACGTGTACGAGCCGAGCTGGCCCGTGGCCGCGGCCCCGTCGAGCCCGCGGAGCACCGCGACGGGCGGCTTGGCCGGTATCGGCCCGGGGGTCGCGGACGGAGTCGGGGACACGCTGGGGCTGACTGGCGCGAGGGTGGACGCTGCCGCCGTCACGGCCGCCGCGCTCGGCATCGCGCCAGACGTTCGGGCCGGGCTCGCCGCCGCCGGCACGCTCGCCGCCGCCGGGTTCCCCACGCTCTGGGGCGGGGAGGAGGCCCCGCCCGTGCATCCCGCGGCCAGCAGGACGGCAGCGACCACCGCCCCGACGCGCCCACCGAATCCCAACCGTGCGCCCATGGGAACGACCCCTTTCATGGCTGTGCTGCCGCGTCCGCCACGAGCGGGCACCGGGTCGGGCTGCACGTGATCGACACCGTGATGGCGCCTGACGACGAGGCCCGAACGCCTTCGCTCGCCGGCTTGCGGAAGACCGCGCGATAGTCCTGTGCGAGACGCGGCCAGTACGTGGCCACGTACGTCCCGGCTGCGCTCCCGGCCGGCATCGTGAGCAGGTCCACCCAGGTCGTCCCGGAGCGGGCCTGGAGGACGACGACCCGGCCGGCCATCGGGTTGCCCGCGAGGCGCCCGGTCCCGTTGGCGCGCAGCGTCGCGGTGAAGGTCACCGACCCGCTCAGGGGGACCTGCGTCGTCGAGGCGGCGAAGGCGAGCGTGGCCGGGATGTCGAGGCAGGTGGAGTAGAGGGTCGTCCAGGAGGGCACGTCATAGACCTGCTGGAGCGTGGCGACGTCGCAGCGCCCGAATGCGCTCGCGTTCCAGCCCACGAGCGGACGGGCGTGGCTGTACGTCTGGACGACGGCATCCGCGTAGTCGCTGTCGTTGGCGAGGTTGACGTGGTGGTCGAGCCCGGCCACGTGCCCGAGCTCGTCGAGGGTGATGGTCTCGGCCTGGTAGCAGCCGTTGGGGCTGCCGGACATCTCGCACCAGGCCAGCGTGCCCCAGTCATAGCGGTGACCGTTCTCGCGGAACCAAAGGTGCCAGTACGAGTTGATCGGGTCGCGCTGGAAGCACGCGAGGCCGTTGACGCCGCACGGATTGCTGGTCCCGTACGAGACCCCGTTCGCGCCGCTGCTGCTGTACGAATACGACGGAGCGCGGGACCGGCGGCTCGCGTTGGCATCCGATGCCGCCCTGTTGACGGCCGTTTGCATGGCCGTGGGCGGAACCGCGTTGGTGGTCCAGCGGTAGGTCAGCGCGGTGTCCATGGGCCACGCCGGCGGCAGCGTGGGGTCCGGGGTGGCGGCGAGTGCAGCGCCCGCGACGCCGGTGAGGATGCCGAGGGCGGCGAGGCCGGCGACGAGCCGGCGAGCGAGGGAACGGGTCATCACGGGAGCACCTCGCCGGCGGTGATCTGCAGGGAGGCGGGGTCGAGGAGGCGGACCAGGGACGGGTCGGCGACGGTGCCGCCAGGGGTGACGGCCACGAGGCCGCGCGGCGCCTCGAACCCGGTCTCGGACGTGGACGTCCGCGAGACGGGGGCGAGCCCCGATGTGCCGGGCACGTCTTCGCTCGGCGCCGCGTCACGCGCCCGCACGACGCGCAGCCCACGCTCGCCCGGGACGACGACGAGGCCCGAGCCGTCCGTCGCCAGCACCGCGACGCCCGTCGCCGGGCCGCCCAGGGCCGACGCTCCGCCGGAGGCAAGGTTGATGGCCTGCACCGGACAGGGAAGCCCCTTGCCGGCCTCGAGGGCGATGAGCCGGTCGCCGACCACCCCGGCCACCGGGCCGGTCCCCTCCGCCGTCGATGTGGCGCCGGTCGCCGGGTCCACGACCCGCGTCCGGCACGCCCGCTCCCCGCAGGAGCTCACGGCGAGCTGCCCGTCGTCAGCCAGGAGGAGCGTGGTCGAGAACGTGGGCCCGTAGGCCGCGGTCGCATCGAGCCCGGGGAGGACCCGCCGGGTGTCGCCCGGATCGCGGCCATCCCGCTGCCAGACGCCCAGGTCGCGCCGCGTGGCGCGATCCACTCGATGCTCGTACAGGCCGCTGGCGTCCGCCGTGAGGAGCGCGCTGCGGATCACGCTCGCCTCCGTGCCCACGGCCGACCAGCAGCCGCGACTCGTGTCGAACAGGCGCAGGCGCGACCGCTGGCCGTCATCGTCGCCCACCAGCACGCGGCCGCCCACCGGCCCCGACGCGAACGACTCCGGCGGCAGATCTGCCGTCCACCGCGCCGAGCCGCGGCCCGCGGTCAGCACCCGGCCGACAAGCGTGCCCCTCGCGTCGAGCCTCGGGTCCAGGCGATACCACCCGCCGCCCGTCACAGCGCCGCTGTCGCCATCCGCGCTGGCCTCCTGCGCGCAGGTGCGCTCGGCAACAGGGCGGGCGGCCGCCAGGGCTCCGGGGGGTGCCGGCCGGGCGAGCGCCGCGGCAGCCGCCAAGGCCACCGGCAGCGACAGGGCGATCCATCGGGTCCGTCGAGCGAGCTCCATCGAGCCCCTCCTCCGGCGGGATGTGCTTGCTGGCGGGAGGGGGCGGTGCGCGGATCATGGCCCGAGGCACTTATCACGCCCTTATGGCCTTGTCCTTGGTGCTACCCTGCCGGAGTCAACCGGGGCCCTGCGCCCCTGCAGATCCGACGCGCTACGGTCGCGAAGCCGGTGTGAATCCGGCACAGTCCCGCTACGGTGACCGCCCCTCGGGGGCGGAAGTCCGGTCGCCGACGCAGCGTGCCGCTCGAGCCTTCGAGAGAAAGGTCAGGCGTACTGTGCGACCTCACGTCTGACCTCCGGCTTCGCCCCGAAGCCCGGAGGTCTTCCGTTTCTCCCACCGCCTTTTCGGAGTTGTCAGTGGACACCCCTCGCCCGCTTGCCCGCGTCCGTCACCTGATCGCCACCATCGGCGTCGCCGTCCTGCTCGGCGCCTGCTCTGCCGCTCCCGCCGCGACGTCGACCCTGGCGCCGACGACCCCGCTCCCGTCGAGCGCCCCCACCGCCCCGGCCGCGTCGGCGACGACCGCGCCGACTGGCTCGCCGACGCCGGCCCCGACGGCAACGACGGCCGCCGCCTTCCCGCAGACCCTCACCGACGACGAGGGGACGCAGGTCACCATCGCCGCCCAGCCCACCAGGATCGTGTCGCTCATGCCCGCTGTGACCGAGACGCTGTTCGCGCTCGGCGTCGGCGACAAGATCGTCGGCAAGGCACAGGACATCTCGCTCTACCCGCCCCAGGCGAGCGCGGTCCCCGACGTCGAGAAGTTCGACAACGGCGCCGTTTCGGTGGATGTCGAGAAGATCGTCGCGTCCAAGGCCGACCTCGTCATCGCCGGCGGCGACTACGGGACCCCAGCCGACACGGTCGCCAAGCTGCGCAGCCTGGGCATCCCCGTCCTGGTCGTGTACGCCCCCAACGTCGCGGGCGTGATGAGCGACATCAACCTGATCGGCAAGGCGGTGGGCGAGGCCGACGCCGCCACCGCGATCACGGCCCAGATGCAGGCCGCCTTCGACGCCGTCGAGGCCGCCGTCAAGAGCGCCCCCGCGCCCCGGGTGTACTACGAGATCGGCGAGGGATACGCCCCCGCTGACGACTCGTTCCTGGCCGAGATGATCACCGACGCCGGCGGCACCCCGATCACGACGGGCTCGACCACCAAGTGGGACCTCCCGGCCGAGAAGCTGATCAAGGCGGATCCCCAGGTCGTGCTGCTGGCCGACTTCAGCAAGGTCGCGGACGCCGTCAAGCGGCCCGGATGGTCGACGCTGACCGCGGTCAAGAACAACGCCGTGGCCACCATCGACGACACGATGATCTCGCGCCCGGGTCCGCGCCTGTTCCTGGGCCTTGAGCTCCTGGCAGCGGCCATCCACCCGGAGCTGACCATCCCCCAGGTGTCACCGATCCCCGCCGTCCCGTGACGCCGGGCGTCGCGACCGCGGGCGACACCGGGGCTCGGCTCCGCGCTGCCGCCCGCGGTCGCGACCGCCGCTTCTGGCTGGTCGTGAGCGGGATCGTCGTCGCGATCGCCGGCGCGATGCTGGGCGTGGCGTTCGGCAGCGTGTCCGTCCCGCTGGGCGACACGATCACGATCGTCGCCGACAAGGTGCTCGGCACGCACCTGTCCGCCGCGGACCCCTCGACCGCGGCGATCGTCTGGGAGCTCCGCGTGCCGCGCGTCCTGCTGGCGATGACGGTGGGCGCCGGGCTCGCGGTCGCGGGAACCACGTTCCAGGGCCTGCTGCGCAACCCGCTCGCGGACCCGTACGTGCTGGGCACAGCGTCCGGCGCCGCGCTGGGCGCCGCCATCGGCCTGGTGCTCCCGATCCGCGCCCTGTTCCTCGGATTCGGCCTAGCGAACGTCCTCGCGTTCGTGGGCGCAGTCGTGTCGATCACGGTCGTCTACCGCCTCGCCCGGGTGACGGGCCTCGCGCCGCTGACCGGGCTCCTGCTCACCGGCTACGCCGTCGCGTCGCTGCTCGCGGCGGGCCTGACGATGGCGATGTACCTCTCGGGCGCGGCCCTGCGCGAGATCTTCAACTACATCCTCGGCAGCTTCGAGCAGGCCTCCTGGGAGCGGCTCTGGGGCGCCCTGCCCATCGTGCTGGTGGGGTCGATCCTGATCGGCAGCCGTGCGCGCACGCTCAACGGGCTGCTGCTGGGCGAGCAGGCCGCCGCGCACCTCGGGGTCAACGTGGAGCGGGAGCGGCCGCTGCTCCTGGGCATCGCCTCGCTGGTCACCGCGGCCGCGGTCACCGTCAGCGGGCTCATCGGCTTCGTGGGCCTGGTGGTCCCGCACATCGTCCGGCTGCTCACCGGGCCGAACGCCCGCGCGGTCATCCCGATCTCGGCGCTGTGGGGCGCCAACCTGCTCGTCTACTCGGACCTGGCGGCGCGCGTGTTCGGCGACATCCCGGTGGGCGTGGTGACCGCGATCATCGGCGCGCCGTTCTTCCTCGCGCTGCTCCGCCGGGCGCGGACGGGGTACGAGCTGTGACCCGCCCGGCCGTCTGGCTCGACGGCGTCACGGTGGAGGCGCGCGGCCGCCCGATCCTGCGCGACGTCTCGTTCAGCGTCCAGACCGGGGAGCGGGTCGCGCTGATCGGGCCCAACGGGGCCGGCAAGTCGACGCTGCTCCGCGTCGTGGCCGGGATCCTGCGGCCCAACGCCGGGCGGGTGGAGCTGGGCGGCGAGCCGGTGGCGTCCCTTGACCGCACGGCCATCGCCCGACGCCTGGCCGTGGTCCCGCAGCAGACCGCGCTTCCGTTCTCGATGCGCGTCGAGGAGGTGGTCGCGCTCGGGCGGCTGCCGCACGAGGATGCGCTGCGCGGGACGCGGCCAGTGGATCGCGCCGCGGTCGCGGAGGCCATCGACCGCGTGGGGCTGGGCCACCTGCTGGGGCGCGACGCCCGCGAGCTCTCGCTGGGCGAGCGGCAGCTCGTCCTGCTCGCGCTCGCGGTTGCGCAGGAGTCGCCGGTGCTGCTCCTCGACGAGCCGACCGTGCACCTCGACCTGCGGCATCAGGTGGAGGCGATGGAGCTCATGCGCGACCTCAACGAGCGCGACGGGACGACGCTCGTCGCC
>JAJYGO010000258.1 GCA_021785115.1 Chloroflexota bacterium
GACGCGCAACACAGCGGGGCGAGCTCGCTGCGTAGCCCTCCGCGGCGGGGGTTTCGGATGGGCTCCCGAGTCGGTGCCTGCGCGCCCCGTCGGCTGCAAGCGATCGGTGGATCGGGGCCAATCTGCGAACACCTGGTCGGGATACTCGTCGTCGATCGTGCGGTTCCGGATGGCCTGGCGACAGGTGTCGATCGTCTGCCGAGTGGCCGACGAGGTCGGCGCTCCGTCACTCGTCGACAAGCCCTGATCCTGCGCGACGCTCAGGCCACGACCTCGTACGCCAGGATCTCATTGCCCGAGTGCAGTGCGTTGAGCCCCGGCTGAAGAGCCTGGTGTTCCAGTGACGTCCGCCAGCCGGCTGCCGAATCGGCGTCCTCGAAGCGAAGAACCATCTGGTAGCGCGACGGATGCTCGGCCTCTCGGAGCAACTCGACGCTCACGAATCCCCGCGATTTCGCCATCGCCGGCCGGTACTCGTCCGCAAAGAAGTGCTCGAACTCCATCGCCTTGTCCGGGTAGACACTGAACGTGATGTGCCGCTCGATCATCTGTCGCCTCCTCCCGCCAGTCAGGCCCTGCCATCCTCGTTTGGTCTTACCACTTGACCAGCATACCACGCGCCGATATCATGTCCCGGGCGTTCGACGAACACGGGAACGGGCGAGGCAGTGGAGCGTCAATCCAGGCGTGAGGGGACCAGGGCCGGCGCGGATGCCGAGAACCGTTTCTCGGTCGTCGGGCGGAGCACACTCCCGGAGGAGATCGCTGCCCGCCTGCTCGCGCTGATCAAGGCCCGGGAGCTTCGCCCGGGCGACAAGCTTCCGCCGGAGCGAACCCTGGCCGCGATGATGGACGTCAGCCGGCCGGTGCTGCGGGAGGCGCTTCGGGCGCTGGCCATGATGAAGGTGGTGGACATCCGCCAGGGCAGCGGGACGTATGTCACCTCGCTCGAGCCCACGCAGCTCATCTCCCACCTCGAGTTCGCGTTCTCCACGGACAGCGTCGCGCTCGTGCAGCTGCTGGAGGCCCGGCGAGTGGTGGAGATTGGGAACGTCCGTCTGGCCGCTCAGCGTGTTCGCGCCGTCGACATCCAGGTGCTCGAGTCGATCCTCGCCAACCTGGAGGCCGCCATCGACGATGCGGGGTCGTTCAGCGATCTCGACATCTCGTTTCACAACACGATATGCACGGCGGCGGACAACTTCCTGCTCGCGCAGTTCATGGCCATCATCAACACCCTGGCCAAGGTCAGCCGGGAGCGGACCGGCGCCCTTCGAGCGGTGCGCGAGGCGACGGTACGGGACCATGGCCGCATCCTCGAGGCGTTCAGGTCCCGGAACGCGGACGCGGCGGCACGAGCCATGCAGGAGCACCTCGATCACGTCCGGCAGGAGGGCGAAACCGTGGGGCCGGAGCCGCCCGAATGAAGGTGAGCGGAACCTTCACGCTCGACGCCCCGCGCGAGGATGTGTTCCGGGCCATCTGCGACCCGACCACGCTGCTGGCGGTCATTCCCGGCTGCGAGTCGATCGAGCAGGTCGGCCCTGACGAGTACCGCGGGCGGATCACCCTGCGCCTTCCGGGGGTCGCCGGCAGCTATCGGACGAGCGTTCGGCTCGTCGACGCCGTTCCCCCGGATCGCGCCGGCCTCGAGGGCCGGGTGGACGGTGCACTCGGCTCGATCGACGGGCGCGCGGACTTCGGTCTCACCGGGGATTCGAGCGTCACCGTCCTCGACTACCGTGGCCAGGCCGTCATCCAGGGACCGCTCTCCGGGCTCGATTCCCGCTTCGCCGAGAGCCTCGCCGAGTCCCTCATCGCCCAGGGCCTCCGGACCCTGGATTGCCGTCTCGCCGCTGGCAGGTCCCGACTCGCCGCCGCAGAGGGGCGGCGCCCACGCACGGAGGCGTCCGAGTGACCGTCACCAACTACTTCCTGCCGAGCTCGCTTTCCGAGGCTCTGAGCGTGCTCGAGGCTCACGGAGCCTCCCTGCTGGTCATGGCGGGCGGGACGGTGGCGATGCCGCTCATCAACGAGGGCATCTCGCTGCCCGAGCACGCGATGGGTCTGCGCCACGCCGGCCTCGATCGCCTCCAGGAGGTTGACGGTGCGCTCGACATCGGAGCGACGCTGACCCTCACGCGGCTGCTCCAGCAACGGACCGTGCCCATGCTGTCCGAAGCCGCGCGGAACACCGCGAGCTGGTCGATCCGGAACATGGGCACGGTCGGTGGCAACCTGTTCGCGCCGCCACCGGGTGGCGACGTCGCCGTGGCCCTGCTGGCTCTCGACGCGCAACTCACGTTGACCGGGCCGGCCGGCCGGCGCGTCGTGCCGCTGTCGGAGTTCTACACGGGCTTCATGACGAACGTGCTGCATGACGACGAGCTGCTGACCGGCATCCACGTCCCGGCCGTCGTCGGCGAGACCTCGTACGTGAAGTTCGGCCGAAAGCACGCGAACACCCCGTCGGTCGTCACCGTCGGCGTCCGTGTGACGCGCCGGGACGGCACGGTGACCGATGCCCGAATCGCCCTCGGCGCGGCGGGACCGCACCCGACGCTCGCCCGGCAGGCGGAGCGGGTCATCGTGGGATCGACGCTGGGCGCGGAAGCGGTCGACGAAGCGGCCGACGCCGCGGCCCGGGAGTGCGATCCGTTCAGCGACGGTGTCGCAAGCGAGTGGTATCGACGAAGGATGGTCCGGCTGTTCGTGCGCCGGGCGCTCCAACGGCTGCAGGAGCCCGTCGTCCGGGAGGGTCAGTAGCGTGGCTTCCGTCATTGTCACCTTCGAGCTCTGCGGCCGCGAGGTCGAGGTCATGGTCAAGCCCATGACGACGCTCCAGTCCGCGCTGAGACACCAGCTCGGCTACACGGGGACGAAGGAGGGCTGCAGGCAGGGAGGCTGCGGCAGCTGCACCGTCCTGGTGGACGGCGAACCGATGCTGTCGTGCCTGCTGCCGGTCGAGGATGTGGCAGGCCGTCGGGTCACGACCGTCGAGGGGATCACCCCGGTGGAGGGACTGCACCCGATTCAGCAGGCATTCCTCGATGCCAACGGCTTTCAGTGCGGCTACTGCACGCCGGGCATGATCCTGCTCACCAGGGCGCTGCTCGACCGCAGCCCGAAACCGGGCCGAGGGGAGATCGTCGAGGCACTCGGCGGCAATCTCTGCCGCTGCACCGGCTACGTGCCGATCATCGAAGCTATCCAGGCCGTCGCCGGTGAGACAGCCGGCGAGGGGGAGCGGTGACGATGCCGGAGGAGCTGAACGTCGTCGGCAGGTCGGTCGCCCGGAGCGATGGGATCGGTCACGTCACCGGCCGGAGCCGCTTCGCCGGCGACTACTCCTTTCCCGGGATGCTCCACCTCAAGATGGTCCGCAGCCCGCTCCACCACGCCCGGATCAGGGGCGCCGACCTGTCCGAGGCCGAGCGGGTGCCCGGGTTCGTCCGCGCCCTCACCTGGCGGGACGTGCCGCACAACGTCTACACGATCCTCGGCCTGATCGGCGTCGAGCCCGAGGAGGAGTTCGTGCTGGCGCAGGATCGCGTCCGCTACAAGGGCGAGCCCATCGTCGCCATCGTCGCCGAGAGCGAGGCCGCGGCACTCGAGGCCGTGTCGAAGGTCCGCCTCGACCTCGAGGAGCTCCCTGCCGTGTTCGACGTCGAGGAGGCGCTCAGGCCTGGCGCTCCGATCGTCACCCACTGGGGCAGCAACGCCTTCATGTTCGAGGGACACCCGTGCCGCCGGGTGCGCCTGGGAGACGTCGAGGCGGGATTCGCCAGGGCTGACTACATCGTCGAGGGCGTGTACAACACCAGTCCGATCGAGCACGCGCCCACCGAGACGACCGGCTGTGTCGCGGTGCCCGAGGCCAACGGCAGGTTCACCGTCTACACCAATACGCAGGCGCTCTACTTCAGCCTCGACAACACGGCGATCATCCTGCAGATCCCCGGCAAGCGGCTCCACTTCGTCGGCGGAATGGTCGGCGGCGGCTTCGGCGGAAAGGTCGACGTGATCGTCGAACCCATCGCCACGCTGGCCGCGATGAAGACGAATCGCCCGGTGCGGTACGTCTACAGTCGCTCGGAGGAGATGCAGGTCTCGTCCACGCGGAGCGCGTGGCGGATCTACATCAAGGACGGCGTATCGAAGGACGGTCACATCCTGGCCCGAAAGGTGACGAGCTACGCCGACTCCGGGGCGTACAGCCGCCAGACGCCGTATGCGCTGACGAAGCACGCCGCCAATGCGGCCGGGCCGTACACGATTCCCAGCGTCTCCATCGATGCGTACTGCGTCTACACCAACCGCACGCCCTCCAGCGCCATGCGCGGGTTCGGGGTCACCATGGCGTCCTTCGCGCTCGAAGTCCAGATGGACAGGATCGCCGAACGGGTCGGGGTGGACCCGTGGACGATCCGCTTCGTCAATGCCTATCACAACGGGGACCTGAGGCCGCACCGCAAGCTCGCCGAGGACGCGACCCTGATCGAGACGATGCAGGCTGCGGCGGCCCTCGTGGGACACGAGCTGACGGACGAGCAGAGGGCCATGACGTCGGCGCCCCGGGCACGCCGGGAAGGAGTCCGGTAGCGATGGCGAAGCTGCGCGGGACCGGGATCGCCGCGGTCAACTACCCCACCGGCATGAACCTGGGAGGCGACCCGTCCCAGGCCCTGATCCATGCGACGACGAGCGGTTCGTTCGTCGTCTCGCTCTCGAGCTCGGATCTCGGGCAGGGTCTGCGGACGGTCATCGGCCAGATCGCCGCGGAGACGCTCGGCGTCGCCGCCGACGAGATCGTCGTCGACATGGCTGACACGGACACCGGTCCCCACTGCATGGGCACGTTCGCGAGCCGGGCCACGCACCGCGTCGGCAACGCAGTCAGGGCTGCTGCGCTCGAGGCTCGACAGGCGCTGCTCGATGTCGCCGCAGAGGAGCTCGAAGCCCGGGCCGAGGACCTCGTCACCGACGGGCATGGCAACCTGCTGGTCGCGGGTGTCCCGGGTCGCTCGATCCGGATCGCGGACATGGCCGCCGCGGCGCAATTCAAGTACGGCCGGACGATCGCGGGTCGCGGCAGCTACATGAAGCCGAAGAGTCCGGTCGATCCGGCGACCGGGGCGATGGATCCGGACTCGACCGAGGCCCATGCCTGCACCGTCGCGGAGGTCGAGGTCGACACGGAGACCGGCGAGGTCGCCGTCCTGAGCATCAGGAGCGCGTACGAGGTCGGCCGCCAGGTCAACCCGGCGCTCGTGCGGGGGCAGATCGTCGGCGGCGCCTGGATGGGTATGTCCCACGCCCTGTACGAGACGACGGAGCCGTACTACCCCGACGTCGCTCACAAGCCGAAGGACTTCAGCGAGTATCTGATGCCGGGGCCGAGCGAACTGCCGGAGATCGATTGCGTCGTCCTCGAGATCCCCTCGTCGAACGGCCCGTACGGGGTCAAGGGTGTGGGCGAAATGACGGCCAACTCGCCCATTCCGGCGATCGTCAATGCGATCTATCGCGCGTGCGGGGTGCGGATCGACGACCTGCCCGTCACGCCGGAGAAGATCCTCCGAGGACTTGAAGCCCGATAGCGCAGGGACGCGGGCCTGGCGCCACCGGGCCGGTCCGGCGTCCGGTACGGTCAGGCGGGCACCGGTGTCGCTGACCCAGGACTGGAGAGCTCATGGGACAGATCACAACCTGGGATGAGTTCCCGACCGTCGAGTACGTTCCGGGCGTCAGTCGCCAGGCTGTTTCCGGCGAGAAGGTGATGATGACCCGGATCGTCTATCGCGATGGCGTGGTGATACCGGAACACCACCACCCGGCCGAGCAGATCATGCTCGTCGAACGCGGCCGCCTCTGGGCGAAGGTCGGCGAGGAGGAGGCCGAGGTAGGCGAGGGCTCGCTCCTGGTCATCCCGTCCGACTGCGTCCATGCGTTTCGACAGCTTGGCGAGGAGGACGTCGTCTTCTACGAGTGCTTCGCCCCCATTCGCCTCGAGTACCTCGTCGGGTTCAAGGGGCCGGACCCGTCGCTCGCGATGATGAAGAAGGCGTTCGCCGCGGAAACGGCTGACGACGCGACCAGCTGACGCGCACGTCTCGGTTGCCCGACCGATCCCCTGCCGCGCGACCCGCACGCTCCCGCCGCGCACCGCGGCCTCCCTCCGCGAGCGTGGCCGTGTCGAGGTGTCACCCGGCGTGGCCATGGCGAGCGCGCGGTTGACCGCCTGCGCCACCGCCGGAGTGGTCTCCGACAGAGCGGCGAAGATCCCTCCGGTGTGGAACCAGCGGGCTCCCTCCTCCTCGAAGATCGCGTCCCAGTCCACGTCGTCCGCCCGCAGCTGCGAGACGGCCGTGTGGCCGCGGTCGTAGCAGCCGAGCGGCGCGCGGATGCCGAAGCAGCGCGCCAGGCCGCGCGCGACGTTGTACTCGCCGCCACCCTCTCAGGCGCGGAACGAGCGGGCCGTCGCGATGCGCTCCTCGCCCGGGTCGAGGCGCAGCATCACCTCGCCCAGGGCCACCGGGTCCCAGCGCCGTTCCTCGGCCGCCGGGATGTCCAGCACGCCCACCTCGTCCTCCCTCAGCGACCGCCCGATGCCGCGATCCGCTCCCCGCGGGCGGCGGCGACGATGGCCACTGCCTCGGCCGTGAGGCGCGTGACGGCGGCGAAGTCGCGCGCGGCGAGGAGGTCTGGCCTCACCATCCAGCTGCCGCCGCACGCCACCACCTGCGGTAGCGCCAGGTACGCGGCCAGGTTGGCCGGCGAGATCCCGCCGGTCGGGACCCAGCGCACGCGATGGTACGGGCCCGCGTAGGCCTTGAGCGTCGCCACCCCGCCGAACTGCTCGGCGGGGAAGAACTTCACGAGCTCGATCCCGCGCGCCAGCGCGATCTCGACATCGGAGGGCGTGGCCGCGCCGGGCAGCATCGGGACGTCGCGTTCGAGCACGTGGTCGATCACGGCCGGGTTCGTGCCGGGAGCCACGACGAACTGTGCGCCCGCGTCGATCGCGAGGTCGGCCTGGCGGGTCGTGAGCACGGTCCCGGCCCCCAGCAGGAACTCCGGGAAGCGCTGCCGGATGAGCGGCAGCGCGGCCGCGGCCGCGTCGGTGCGGAAGGTGATCTCGGCGCAGGCGAGGCCGCCCTCGAGCAGCGCCTCCGCCAGCGGCACCGCCAGCGCGGCATCGGGCAGGGCAACGACGGGGATGACGCCGATCTGCTGGAATCGATCGGGCAGGGTCATGCGCCGCGACCCGCGAACAGCAGGGTGGCGCCTCCTGGCGCCACCGGCCCCTTGAAGGCCTGGCGTCTCACGCCTGCCCGGTCGAGTCTCGTGTCGCTAGCCATGTGCTCCTCTCACGCAGTGGGCCGCCCGTCCAGCGGCCAGCCGCCATTCCCCCGGTCCCGAGTCGCCAGGGCTACGTCCCTTCGCCCGTACCGCCTCCCGTCATCACCGCAGACGCGCGTGCTTCCTCCAGATACGCGGAAGCCGTGACCCGCGAGATGCGCAGGGCGCGCGCCACGCGGTCGATGGCGCGCTTGACCAGGAATCCGCCCCTGTCATCGAGGTACCGGATCACCGAGACCTTCTCGTCGCGGGTCATGGCCGTGACCGGTACGCCGACCCGTGCGATGCCCTGGCGCACGAGGTCGTCGAGCACCTCCCCGATGTCCGTCCGGAACGTCTCGTCGACCTCGATGTCTCCATCGCCGACGAGCTCCTGCAGGGCGTCACGGGCATGCGCGTAGGCGCGCACGTCGAGGTTGATGCATAGCGCGCCGATCAGCTCGCCGCGGCTGTTCCGGAAGTAGATCGAGGAAGAGCGCAACTCGCGCCCGTCCGGTGTCCGCGTGCGGTAGTTGAAGCGGTCGGGATTGGCGTCGCCGGTCTTCAGCGCCTCCAGGCCCAGGTTCGTCGTCGGGCCCCCGACCCGCCGGCCCGTGACCTGGCCGTTCTCGATCCAGACGATCGTGCTGCCGAGGCGATCCCAGGCATGCAGGTCATGCAGGACGACCTCGCACCTGGGGCCGACCGTGAGGGCGATCGCCTTCATGATCGGCACGAGCAGATCACGCAGGTCGGAGATGTCCTCGATCGGAACGCCAGCCGCCACGTCGAAACCTCGATCGCCGGGCGCGCGGCTGAACAAGAATCAGACACACTTGACGAAACGCTGTCAGCCGGCAGGCGCACCCCCAAGGGCCGGATGGCCCGTATCGGCCGCCCGTCCACCACTTGCGGGGCTGGCAGGCTCATCGCCGCCACCGGCCTCCGGGCGCGGGGCGTAGCGTCAAATACGGGACGTTCGCCGTCTACGCACGTGCATTTCCTCGCCCGCTGCTGAGCCGCATGCCTGCGTGTTTCCTGGCGTCCTGCGGCCGCGCTCCTGCAGATACCCGCTGCTACTATTTCTGGAGAAGAGCCCGCAAGGGTTCGCAAATCGGCGATCGGAGTGCGCGGATGGGCGTCACGATTCGTGAGGCTGTTGACGACGATTGGCAGGAGTGCGGGCGCATCTGCTACGAGGCATTCGCAACACTCGCGGCGCGCCACGGGTTCCCGCCGGACTTCCCGACCGTCGCGGCGGCGGCCGAGCCCATCAGGTATCTCATCAATCATCCGCATATCTACGGGGTGGTCGCCGAAGACGACGGCCGAATCCTGGGCAGCAATTTCCTGGACGAGCGATCGATCATCTCGGCGATCGGTCCCATCAGCGTCGATCCGACCGCACAGAACCACCAGGTCGGTCGCGCGCTGATGGACGCCGTGCTGGACCGGGCCGCCGCGCGTCCAGCTGCCGGGGTCCGGCTGCTCCAGATCGCGTACCACAACCGGTCCCTGAGCCTGTACGCGAAGCTGGGCATGGACGTTCGCGGGTCGTTTGCGGCCATGCACGGGGAACCGCTCGGGCTCGCCCTGCCCGGGTACACCGTTCGCGCGGCCACGAGTCTCGACGAAGCCGCCTGCAACGCCCTCTGCGTGCGGGTGCACGGCCACGATCGGTCGGGCGAGCTCCGGGAGGCGATCGCGAGCGGCACGGCGATGGTGGTGGAGCGCCTTGGCGGGATCACCGGCTACACCACTGGCATCACGTACTTCACCCACTCGGTGGCGGAGACCAACGACGACCTCCAGGCGCTCATCGGCGCCGCGGCGGACTTCGGCACGCCGGGCTTCCTGGTCCCCCTGGCCAACACCCAGCTTTTTCGCTGGTGCCTCGCCCACCGACTGCGGGTCTTCTTCGTCCTGAACATGATGACGATCGGCCTTTACCAGGAACCCAGGGGCGCATACATGCCCTCCGTGGGCTACTGATCGGATCCTGGCGGGCGGTGACGGCGTCCTGCGACCGCGGCGCCGGATGCCGTCACGACTCCGACGTCACGCGCGTGTAGGCGGCCGCGACGGCCACGATGATCGCTCCGAACAGGATCTGGTTGACGGCCTCCGGGTAGCCCAGGGACGACAGGAGCGAGGTGATCACGGTGAGGATCAGCGCGCCGACGATCGTCCCGCCGTAGCCGCCCCGGCCGCCCATGATGGACGTCCCGCCGATCACCGCGGCCGCAACGGACGGCAGGACCGCGCTGTTCACGAGCGACACGCTCGCCACGTTCGTGTAGCCCGAGTAAAGGAACCCGGCGACCGCCGCAAGCAGCGCGGAGATGACGTACAGCACGACGATGATCTGCCAGGACCGGGCGCCCGACAGGCGCGCCGCGACCGGGTTGTCGCCGATCGCGAAGAGCAGACGGCCGTACCCGGTGCGCCTGAGGCCCAGCAGGACGACGGCCGCCACCGGCACGAAGACCAGGAGGTCGTACGGCACCACGTCGCCGAGGGCCCGGGACCCCAGCCACCGCAGCTCTGGCGGGACGCCGACCGAGGTCTGGATCGTCTGCAGCTGCCAGAAGTTGGCCATCCCGAGAACCACCAGGCTCATGCCCAGTGTCACGATCAGCGGGTGGACCCGGAAGACGCCGACACCGATGCCGGTCACCAGTCCGGCCAGCGCCGCGGCGACGAGCGCCACGGCGATCCCGAAGGGCGTTCCCGGCCCGGAGGCGAGCGACGCCACCACGAAACCCGACATGGACGCGACGGCGCCGACGGAAAGGTCGATGCCGCCGGTGAGCATCGTCAGTGTCTGACACGCGCCGAGGAGCGCCAGGGGGACTGCGGCGCGGAGGATGATCCCCGCCCACGAGGGGTCGACGACGCCGGGTCGTACGACGTCGCTCGCGGCGATCAGGGCGA
>JAJYGO010000025.1 GCA_021785115.1 Chloroflexota bacterium
CTCCTCGACCGCAAGTGGATCCCGGGTCCCGCATGAGCCGCCTGGTCGACGTGGCGGGGCTCGACGACGTCCCGCCCGGCACCATGCTGATGGTCCAGGTCGACGACACGAACATCCTCCTCGTCAACCTGGAGGGCATCGTCCGCGCCGTCCAGGGCACCTGCTCGCACGAGTACTTCGAGCTGGACCGGGGCTTCCTGACCGGCGACTCGGTGACCTGTGCCCTCCACCTCTCCCGCTTCGACCTGGCGACCGGCGAGGCGCTCGACCCGCCCGCCGAGGTGCCGCTCCGGACCTACCCGGTGCGTGTGGCGGACGGCCGGATCTCGCTCGAGCTCCCGGAGGGGCCCGTCCCCGTCAACGAGTAGCGGCGGGCAGCGGCGGCGGACGCGGCGCCCCGCCGGGCCCGCGTCCCCTCGGAGGTCCCCCGGCCGCCCGTACCAGCGCGCCGCTCGTCGGTTGCGGCCGGGGCCCTGCGCTATGGCACGAGCGTCATCCGCTGCGTCGCGGCACGGTCGACGGCCGCCTGCGTGAAGGGGAGCGGCACGTCGCGGTTGGCCAGCCAGTCGCCGATCAGGTCCCCGTAGTGCGTGTCGAAGGGGACGCCCGACTGGCCGGTCGTCTGGATGATCGACGCCCCGTCCAGGTCGCCCATGTCGATGACGAACCGGTACGAAGGCCCGGCGACGGTCGCGAAGAGCGTCCGCAGCCCGGAGGCGTCGGTCCCGGGGACCGGCGTCGGGTTCGTGGCGTACGGGTCGGCGTAGGCCACGGACAGGTCGAAGTAGGTCTGGTCGATCGCCTCGGGCGCGCCGGCCACCGGGTAGGGGCCTCGGTCGAAGATCGCCTCCAGGGGACCGATCCCCGAGGAGCCCAGGCTGGGTTCCTGGAAGGTCACCGTGTGGAGCCTCCCCCAGGTCCAGCCGGAGGGATCGCCGAAGGCACTGCGCAGGTCGGCACCCGCCTGGTCGAGGGCCCGCGCGATGACCGTGTCCCGCGTCTCCACGGTCGGCGTGGACGGGTCGTCCCACCAGGTGCTGGTGGGCTGTCCCAGCAGGTCGATCAGCACCTCCGCCGAACGCTCCGTGCCCACGAAGAGCCGCGCCAGCCCGGCCTTGCCGGTCGCGCCCAGTCGCGGATCGAAGACGTCCCGCAGAAGGTGGTAGACGAACTCGGTGTACGGCGCGCACCCGGTGGACCCGACGTCGCAGAAGTCGTCCCATGCGCGGATGCGCGCGAGGACGGTCCGGCCGTCGGCGGTGGCGGGGGCGATGGACGAGGACGCGAGGGCAGCCTGGAACGGCTTCGCCTGCAGCACCAGCGTGTCGCCCTGGATGACGTGCATGTCGGCCGTGGTGAGCTTCGGCGTCCCCTGGAGCAGCTGGATGATCCGCTCTGCCCGGTAGCCGGGCGACCAGTCCTTGCCGATGAAGTAGGGGAAGCGCGAGTCGACGGCGGCGTTGTTCGCGGAGGCGATGATCCCCGACGGCGGGTCGTACAGGTACGGCAGCCTGTCGAAGGGGATGAACCCGGTCCAGTCGTGGGCGCCGTCCCAGCCGGGAACCGGCATGCTGCCGTCGCCGGAGGCGCGGATGGGCACCAGGCCCGGCATCTGGTAGCCGATGTTGCCCGCGACGTCCGCGTAGACCACGTTCTGTGACGGCGCGTCGAAGGTCCGCAGCGCGTTCCGGAACGAGGTGAAGTCAGTGGCGCGATCGAGGGCCAGGATCGACTGGAAGGTCCGCTGCGCCTGCGACGTGGCGGTCCACTCGAGCGCGTAGACCACGCCGGGCTGACCCAGCCCGCCGCCACCGCTCGCCGCGGGCTTCAGCACGTCCTCCACGTCGCTGATCACGGGCCCATGCACCGTGGAGCGGACCGTCAGCGTGACCGACGGCGCGCCCGCGACCTTGATGACCTCGGTCCGCGTGGTGAACGGCAGGTACTGGCCCTTGTAGAGGTAGCGGCTCGGGTCGGCCGGGTCCGGCTTCTCCATGAAGAGGTCCTCGACGTCGGGGTTCACGTTGGTGAAGCCCCACGCGATGCGGTCGTTGTGGCCCAGCACGACGCCCGGAGCGCCGGGGAAGCTGACGCCCGACACGTCGTAGGGGCACGCGGCGCTCACCGGCCGGCAGTGGAGACCGATCATGTACCAGATCGACGGCATCATCACGCCCAGGTGCGGGTCGTTCGCCAGGATCGGGTGGCCGCTCGCGGTGTGGGCGCCGGAGACGACCCAGTCGTTGGACCCGAGGCCCGCCGGCCCTGCCGCGCCCGGGGCGGTGAACCCGGCGACCTGGGAGACCTGGTCGCCGATGGCCGCGACATCCAGGAGCCCGGCGCTGGCGGCGTCCGCGATGCCCGCGGTTGCGGGCGCGGTGGCGTTGCCCGACCCGCTCTGTCCGGCGGCGTTGCCGGTCGCCGTCGCCCCCGTGGAGCCGGTCCCGCCACTCGGGAGCGTCGCCCCGCCGGTTGCCGGAGCCCCCGCGCCACCCGACCCCGGCGCGCCCGTGGGGACGATCACGGGCCAGCCCGCCCGGTAGGGAGGCGTGAGCTCGGCCACCGCCTGCGGGCCGAGCCGGCTGGAGACCAGCGCGTTGAAGATCTCCGTGTCGATGTTGCCGCCCAGGCTCCAGGCCTGCACCTTCGCCCAGGTGAGCGAGTCGACCGCCGTCCACGGCTCCGGCTGGAAGCCGGACAGCCCGCCGCCGGCACCCAGCAGCCCAGTCAGCACGAACGGCAGCGACTCATCCCGGTGGGTGGAGAGCCAGGCGTTCACGCCGCTGGCGTAGGCGTCCAGGGCGGCCCGCGTGGCGGGATCCATCGCGGCCAGGTCGCGCTCGGCCGACTGCCGCCAGCCGAGCGTCCGCACGAAGGCGTCGCTCTTGACCTCGCTCGGCCCGAAGAGCTCCGCCAGGCGTCCCGATCCCAGGCGTCGCCAGATCTCCATCTGCCACATCCGCTCCGACGCGTGGAGCCACCCCTCGGCGGCGAACAGGTCGGCGGGCGTGGAGGCGTAGACCTGCGGGATGCCGGATGCATCGCGCACGATCTGCACGTCCGCGGAGAGCCCGGGGATGGACGCTGTCCCGGTGCGCTGCGGGATGCCGCGGATCACGACCACGGCGAACAGCGCGGTCGTGGCGACCAGCACCACGACCACCAGGAGCGCGACGAGCACCAGCAACCGCCTGATCAAGCGCACGGACGCCTCCTCCCCGTGGTGAGCCTGGCCGTTGCGGCGCATCATGCGGCCACGGCGACGCGGCGACAAGGTGGCACGCGGTGGAGCCCTGGGCGCGAGCCGCGGGCGCCGCCGGCGGAACGCGTGCGGCGGAGCATTCGGGGCGGTGGGCGGGACGCAGCACGTGACGGGCCCTGCGCCCCGCGCGGCGGATGCCTCCCGGGAGCGGTGGGGGTAGCATGCCGCCCAGGCGCGGGGAGCCTGGGCCCGAGGCCCGGCCCTCGAGTCGCAGGAGGTGCTGATTGCCCACCCGGCGGGCACTGGTCGCCGCGATGATCCCGGCCGTGGCGGTGGGGGGGATCTTCTGGCTCTGGCTCGACTTCCCGCTCTCCGTCGCGGCCGCGCTGGGGGCGCTCTTCGGCGTCGCCAGCCTGCTGGTCACCAACTCCGTGTACGACCGTGCCGAGGACGAGATGCTGGCCTGGCATCGCGCGGCCCCGGATCTCGCTGAGCTCGACGCGGGAGTGGGCCTGGCACCCGACGGGGACCGCGACAGGGTGGCGGCGCGGCCATCGGCGGGCGGGGGCACGGGCGAGGTCTCGTCGACGTGAGCGACACCGGCGATCAGGACCGCGACATGGGCCCGGCGCCGGACTCGCCCGCCGGCCCGCTCGACGAGGCGGCGCGGGCCCGCCTTGCCGCCGAGGGGCTCGACGCCTCCGAGTGGGGCAACGGCCCGGGCGACCGCTACCTGGCGCACCGGCACGACTACGACAAGGTGATCGTGTGCACCGAGGGCCGGATCGACTTCTGGCTGCGCGAGCTCGAGCGCACCGCGCGGCTCGAGCCCGGCGACCGACTGGAGCTCCCCTCCAACACGCTGCACGAGGCCACCGTGGGCCGCGCCGGCGTCCGCTGCCTGGAGGCGCACCTCCCGCCCGGCACGCTGCCCCGCCGCGTGCTGCACCGGCCGGGGTGGGCCCTGGGCGCGGACTGACGCCGCGAAACCGGCGCGCCCCGCGCTGCGTACAGGCAGGCAGATGGACTCGCGGCCGGCCGTCCTCCCGGATGCCGAGCTGGTGGCCCGGATCGCGGCGGGCGACGAGTCGGCGTTCGCGGAGGTGTACGACCGGCATGCGCAGCTCGTCTTCGGCTCGGCGGCGCGACTGCTGGGCGACAGGGGAGCCGCCGAGGAGGTCGTGCAGGAGACATGGCTGGCGCTCTGGAACCGCGCGGACCGCTACGACCCGGCGCGCGGTCCGCTGTCGGCGTGGCTCCTGGGCATCGCCCGGAACCGGTGCCTGGACCGTTTCCGGGCCGCGCGACGGCAGCCGGCGCTGGTCCCGCTCGGCGCCCCCGGCGACGAGCCGGACGACGAGGCGCTGGATCGCGCGCTCGCCTCGGGCGACCCGATCGGCGCCGGTGACGGCGAGACCGATCCGGAAGCGGCCGTCGCGCGAAGGTGGACCAGGGCGGTGGTGCGATCCGTGCTGACGGCACTTCCCGACCCGGAGCGCCGCGTGCTGGAGCTCGCCTACGACGCGGGGCTGAGCCAGGCGGAGATCGCGGCGCGGACGGGGTGGCCCCTCGGCACGGTCAAGACCCGGACGCGGCGGGGACTCATGCGGCTGCGGGAGGCATTGGGCGACGTGCTGGACGAGACCGATGGAGATGGGCCCGGTGCGCGATGAGTTGACGGGGCACGCCGAAGCGCTCGAGCGGCTCGGCGAGGCCGCGCTCGAGCGTGACGGGATCGCGCGCCTCGTCGCGACGGACGAGACGGTCGCCGCACACCTGGCGACGTGCGCGACGTGTGCCGCCGAGCGCGACGCGTGGGTGCGCCTGACCGACGCGCTGGTCGACGCGCTCGGCGCCGGCGCCGAGCCGTCCGGCGTCGCGGGCCTCCAGCCCATCCTCGCGGCCCCGGGGTCGGCAGGCCGCGTGCTGTCCGTCGCGCCGCCGGATCGCCCGCCGGAGCTCCCGTCCCATCTCCGCGAGCGGACCCTTCGCCTCGCCGAGACCCGGGGCGCACGCCGCGCACCGGTCGCGCCCGGCGACGAGGTCGTCGTCCCGATGCCGGGGGCATCCGGGAGGGCGCGCCGGAGCCGCTGGCGACTGCTGGCCGCCGCGGCGGCCGTGGTCGTCCTCGTCGGCGGTGGCGGCCTGGTCGCGGATCTCGCCGTCCAGCGCGCCCAGGTTGCCCAGCAGCGGGACGCGGCGCGCGCCGAGGCCCGGCAGCTCGCGGGCGTGACCGGGACCCTGGATGCACTGCTCTCGGAGCCGGGGCACCGCGTCGCGCCGCTCGCGAGCGTCGCCAGCGGGCAGACCGTGGGTTCCGTGGTGTGGGGCCCCTCCAGCGGCCGGCTCGCAGTGGTGACCGGCGCGCTCGCCGCGCCGCCGCATGGCGCCACGTACCGGTGCTGGGTGGAACGTGATGGCGTGCGACGCGTGATCGGCGAGATGCAGTTCGGGGAAGGGCTTGCGTACTGGGCCGGGTGGGTGGACCCGTCCAGCGGGATCGGCCCGGGCAGCCGCATCGGAGTGAGCCTGGTGGGTGGGTCCGCGGCGCCCTCCCCGCCACCGGCTCTGCTGCTCGCCTCCTTCTGATCGCGGCGAGCCCGTCTCTCCTCGCCGGTGCCGCGCCGCCGGCCGGCGAACGCGGAGCGTCCGCGGAGGCCGAGTTTCGAGCCGGCTCGTTCTCGGGTAGGCTCTGCGGCGTGAGCGTGCGGGAGACCATCCACAAGGTCCGGTCGGTGCGGCTGGTGCCGCCCGACGACCCTGCGTACCTGGCCGCGATGTCGGAGCAGGCGCTCGCGCACCGGCGGTTCGGACCCAAGGAGGAGCAGACCGCCACGTACCGCGTGAGTGGGCGCGTCGAGTCGGCGGTCCGTGCCTGGCTCGCCGAGCGGGTCTCCCTGCTCCCGGAGCGCGTCGTGGCCGCCGAGGTGCTGTTCCGCGACGCGCGCAGCTACACGCCCCTCTTCCTGGAGCTGGACGCGGTCGAGGGAAGGGACGGCGTGCCGGAGCGCATCTTCGAGGTCAAGTTCACCAGCAACGCGGCGGCGCTCCGGCGCGGCTTCGGCCAGCTCGCCCGGGCGCGCTCGCTGCTCGAGTCCCGGTACGACCGCGTGGAGACCGCGGTGGTGCTCGTGCAGGCCGATCGCGGACCGCTGGTGCTGGACGATCCTCGCCTGGAGGACGTGGTCGTCATCGAGGCCGCGGATCTCACGTCCGGCGGCCTGCTCCCCGCACGGGCCCTGCTCCGTCTCGACCCGGAGTGGCTCGCCCCGCACCTCGCCGAGGAGGACGCCGCGCTCCTGCAGGACGCCCGGGACGAGAGCGATGCGAACGTGACGGCACGACAGGAGCGGATGGCCGCGGTCGAGCGCGGGGAGACGCTGCCGGCGCGCGAGCGGCCCGTCCGGCAGGGGGCCACGCTCACCTTCGGTGACGAGCCGGAGGGCGACGAGGATCCGCTGGCCGATTCGCCCTTCGCGGCGTTGCGTGGCCTGGCGGTCGAGCGAACCGGGGCCACGCGGGCGCCGCGCGGCGAAACGGGCGCCGGGCCGCGAGAGGCGTCGTCGCGAGCCGGCCGCCGTGCGGACCGCCGTCCGTGATCCGGCCGGGGCGCTGGCGCGTCCGTCGCGACTCCGTGGCGCCCAAGACCGGGAACCGGGTCCCGCCGGACGAGGTCACCGAGATGTTCGACAGCATCGCGCCCTCGTACGACCTGATGAACACCCTCATGACGCTGGGTCGCGATGCGGTGTGGCGACGTGCCGCGGCCGATGCCACGGGCGTGCGGGCGGGCGATGCCGCGGTGGACGTGGCCACCGGGACCGGGCGGCTCGCGGCGGTGCTGGCTGAACGGGTCGGCCCGTTCGGGCGGGTGGAGGCCGTGGACCTCTCGGACGGGATGATCGGCCGTGGCCGGCGGATCTACCGGGACCTCGTGCAGCTGCACTTCCAGGCCGGCGATGCGCTGAGGCTGCCCTTCGGCGACGGCGAGTTCGACGCCGCCACCATTGCGTTCGGCCTGCGGAACCTCGCCGACTACGAGGCGGGGTTCCGCGAGATGGCCCGCGTGGTGCGGCCCGGCGGCACCGTGGTCTGCCTGGAGCTCTCGCTGCCGCGCTGGCGCGCCTATGCGCGCCTCTACCACGCAGTCTTCCGGCGCGTCGCGCCGCTCGTGGGGGCGGTGGTCGCCGGGCGGCGTGGCGCCTACCAGTACCTGCCGGACTCGCTCGACGCGTTCCCCTCGGCCGAGCAGCTGGCCGCGACGATGCGGGCCGCCGGCCTGGTCGACGTGATGTTCCGCCGTCTCAGCACCGGGGTGGTCGCGCTCCACCGCGGCAGGGTGCCGCCGCGCCCCTGAGGTCGTCGCGCTCGCGCCGGTCCCGGCGGGCGACGCGCGCGGAGTCCACCGACCCCTCCGATCAGGCCCGGGGTGCCCCCTGTGCCAGGCCGCCGTCGGCCGGCGCCCCGTCGTCCTCCGCGTCGCCCGGGTCGCCCTCGATCTCGCCGGGCTCGAACGGATCCGCGTCGCGCAGGTAGCTCCGGTGCAGGGACAGCACCTGGGCGACCAGGTCGGCCGGAGCGATGCCGCCGGCGCGCTCGATCGTCCGGCTGATCCACTCCGCCTCCGGGCCGCGCTCCGACTCGGCGACGTCGCGCTCCCCGCGGGCCATCTGTCCGCGGACCAGCCAGACCAGGGCTCCGCCGATGGCGAGCCCGACCACCAGGAACCACCATGCGTACTGGTCGTTCATCCCGGCGCAGTATAGGTGGCGGCCAGCCACCGCCTCCCGCGAGGCACCATGCCCCGGCAGCGGCTATGCTCCGCGGATGCTCCCCTTGGGCCTCATCGACATTCGCCCCGTGTCCACCGCGCTGCACATCGGCCCGGTCTCCGTCGACTTCTACGGGATCGGGTACGCGCTGGCGCTGGCGATCGGCGTCTGGATCGCGTCCCGCCAGGCCCGCCTGCGCAACGAGAACCCGGACCACATCGGGAACGGGATCATCTTCGTCTTCGTCCTGGGGCTGATCGGCGCGCGCCTGTACCACCTGATCGACCAGTGGAACACGCTCTACGCCTCGGACCCGATCAAGGCGATCCTGCCCCCCTACACCGGCCTGGGGATCTACGGCGGAATCGTGGGCGGCGTGATCGCCGTCCTGATCTACACGCGGCGCCACCACCTCTCGTTCCTGCGCTGGGCCGACATCGCCGTTCCGGCGGTGCTGGTCGGCCAGGCCATCGCCCGCTGGGGCAACTTCTTCAACCAGGAGCTGTACGGGCCCCCCACCACCCTGCCGTGGGGGATCGCGATCGACTGCTCGAAGCGCGTGACGGAGTACTCCTGCGCGCTCTACCCGCCGGGCACCGGGTTCCAGCCGCTCTTCTTCTACGAGTCCTCCCTCGACTTCATCGGGGCGCTGATCGCGCTCTACCTGGCGCGCCGCGTGGCGCACCGGCTGCGCGACGGCGACCTGTTCTCGTTCTGGTTCATCTGGTACGGCGGCGTGCGCTCCGTCCTCGAGCTCTTCCGCCTCGGCTACGACTGGACCTTCTTCGGCATCCCGACCGCCATCCTGGTCGGCGTGGCCGCCATGATCTTCGGCGCGGTCACCATCTGGCTGCGCCATCGCGCGCCCGGGCCCTACACGCTCGAGGTGGACGCCTCGCGGATCGCGGCCCCCGAACCGCCGCCCGAGCCATCGCCGACGATGGCGGACACGAGCGAGGGGACGCCGGCCTGACGGTGGACGTGCGGGAGACCATCCTCGACGTCATCGGCGGCACGCCCCTGGTGCGCCTGTCGCGCGTCACCCGCGACCTGGGCCCGGTCGAGCGGCGTCCCACCATGCTGGCGAAGCTCGAGATGCTGAACCCGGGCGGGTCGGTGAAGGACCGCATCGCCCTGGGCATGATCGAGGCCGCAGAGCGGGACGGCCGGCTCCGCCCCGGAGGGACCATCGTGGAGCCCACCAGCGGCAACACCGGCCACGGGCTCGCCATCGCCGCCGCGCTCAAGGGCTACCGCTGCATCTTCGTCATGGCGGACAAGCAGTCCACGGAGAAGCAGGCGCTGCTGCGAGCGTACGGCGCGGAGGTCGTGCTCTGCCCGACCAACGTGCCCCCCGAGTCGCCTGAGAGCTACTACTCGGTCGCACGGCGCCTCGCGCGGGACATCCCGGGTGCGTTCCAGCCCGACCAGTACTCGAACCCCGAGAACCCCGCCGCCCACGAGGTCAGCACCGGCCCCGAGATCTGGTCCCAGACGGAAGGGCGCATCACGCACTTCGTCTGCGGGGTCGGTACCGGCGGGACGATCACCGGGACCGCGCGCTACCTGAAGGCGCGCCGGCCGGACCTGGTCGTGGTGGGGGCGGATCCCGAGGGGAGCGTCCTGTCCGGCGACACGGTGCGGCCCTACCTGACCGAGGGCGTGGGCGAGGACTTCTTCCCGGCCACGTTCGATCCCGCCCTGGTGGATCGCTGGGTGCGCGTGTCGGACCGCGACTCGTTCGTCGCGGCGCGCCGGCTCACCCGCGAGGAGGGGATCCTGGCCGGCGAATCGTGCGGCACCGCCCTGGTGGCGGCGCTCGAGGTCGGCCGCGAGCTGACCGAGGCGGGCGCGGGACCCGAGGCGGTGATGGTGGTCCTCCTGCCGGACACCGGGCGCAACTACCTCTCGAAGCTGTACACGGACGAGTGGATGCGCCAGCACGGCCTCCTGGTCTCCACGGGGGCGCTGGTGCGGGTCGCCGCGCTCCTCCGGGAGCGTGAGGAGAGCGCCGCACTGCCGCCGCTGGTGGTGGCCCGGACCACCGACACGGTCGGCGCGGCGATCGAGCGGATGCAGCGCTTCGGGATCAGCCAGATGCCGGTCTCCGAGATCGAGGGCGACACCATCGAGGGGATCGTGGGCTCCATCGCCGAGAAGGGGCTGCTGGAACGCGCGTTCCGCGACCCGGCCCTGGTCGGTCGCACGGTGGGAGAGGCCATGGATCCGCCGCTCCCGGTCGTGGCGGAGCACGCATCGCTCGACGACGCGTTCGCGCTCCTC
>JAJYGO010000215.1:0-6597 GCA_021785115.1 Chloroflexota bacterium
TGGATGACATCGCAGGCCGGACTGTCGGACGGGGCTGGCTCGCGGCCATCGGGATGCTTGCGGTCGCAGCCGTCGCGCTCTCCGTTTTCATCGTGACGCGCGGGACGGACCTGCCGGGGGCCGCTCCCGGCTACACGGTGAGCGTCGCGGGCGGCGTCACGACGACCACCTCGGCCGACCGCGCGGCCGCCATCGCCCGCCACTACCTCGACCTCCAGACGCCCGAGCTCGCCGCGCCCGGGATCCATGCGGACCCGATTGTGCGCTCCGTGGCGGCCGTGCGGGCCGTCGATTCGGCGAGGCTCGAGCCGGGCGTCCCCGCGCAGGCGGTGGCCTCGGACCCGAGCCGGGTCGTGTGGGTGGCCTCGGTGACGGGCGACTTCCTCAACCTCCACGACCTCCCGTGGAGCAGCGCCGGGACGCCCTACCCGAGCGGGAACATCGTGATCGACGACGCGACCGGCAGCATCCTGGGCGTGTATCCGAGCGGTCCCAAACCGTAGCTGCTACAACCTGCCGAGCAGATAGCCGAAGGCGGCGACCTCCAGCCACGCCCGCGCGCTCTCGGGCGTCCCCTCGTAGCAGCGCGACAGCCTGCGCCACCGCCCGAGCTGCGCGAACGCGTGCTCGACGCGCCACAGCGGGCCGATCGGGACGAAGCCGCTCGACCCCTTCGGCGGGGCCTTGATGTCGAGCCGCACCTGCTTGCGCGCCGCGAGCTTGGCGAGGCCCCGGTAGCCGCGGTCGGCGACGACCGCCTGGACCCGGGGGAAGTCGCCGAGCCGCTCGTCGAGCAGCTCGCGCCCGGCCCGGACGTCGTGCGGCTTGGCGGGATCTACGCGCGCCGCCACAGGCAGCCCGAGGATCTCGACGAGGATCGTCCGCTTCGCTCCCACCGTCCGGCCGCCGCGCCCGCCCGCGTTGTGGAAGGTCGGCCCGGCGCGTCCGCCCCGCACCGTCTGGCCGTCGATCATCACCATCGAGGGCGTCGCCGGGCGGCCGTGGTTGAGCCGCACCTCCGCGCCGAGCAGCGCCATCGCCCGCCGCCAGACCTGGCGCTTGCCGTCGCGCCACCGACGCCACTGCTGCCAGACGGCGGGCCAGGGCGGGTAGCGGTCGGGCAGGTAGCGCCACTGGCAGCCTGTCCGGGCGAGGAACAGCAGCGCATTGACGATCTCGCGCCGGTCATACCGCGCCGGGCGTCCCCGGCCGCCCTGCGGGTCGAAGACGTGCTCCACGAGCGCCCACTGCGCGTTCGTCAGCTCGATCAGGCTGCTCACGCAGGCAGTCTGCCGCCCGCCGATGACAGGTTCTCTGACACGGAAGGGCTACTCCGTGCGGGATCTTTCGTTCACAGGGCCTTAGACGCCTACGCCGCAGAGGCCGTGTGCGGGCCGCAGTCGAGCGGCAGTTCGAGATCATCGGTGAGGCGCTCGGCCAGCTGGCGAAGCTGGACCCGGAGATGGCCGCCCAGATCAGCGAGCACCGTCGGATCATCGCGTTCCGCAACATCCCGGTCCACGGCTGGCGGCGACTGCACTGCAGGCCGCGAGTTGTGCCGGGGCTGGGGCCACCTCGGCACCGACGCTCGGCCCGAACGAGTACACCTTGCCGTCCGACCCCGGCATGGTTCTGGGCCCTGGGGAGACGTCCCTCGCCTGCGCCCGCGTCGGGCTGGACGCGGTGCTGAAGGCCAGCCCAAGCGACCCCCGGCAGGTCTGGCTGGCCGACGCGATCACCGGCAGCCGCATCGAGCTGGTGTGGCCCCCGGGCTTCACCATGCGCTCCGGTCAGGGCACAGCGTTCGACGTGCTCAACGCGGCGGGCAAGATCGCGATCGTGGGCGGGTCCCACGTGAGCGGCGCGTGCGCTGGTGCGGACGCGTACTGGCTGGACACGGTGGTCCAGTGGGTAGACCTTGACCACTCCAGGCGCGAAGCAGAGAGTGTTCGCGTCGCAGGAGGAACGACCGATGCGAGTGGTCTCCTGGCTCCTCGGGATTGCACTCGGCCTGATCGCTGGCGGCGCAGTGCTGGAGGCCGGTGTGCTTGCGCTGCTTCTTCTCGTGCCGGCCGTTGTGTGGGCGGCGCGCGAGAAGGGTCGACCGCTCGGCGCGGGCGGCCTCATCATCGGCCTCGGTGGGGGCATGGCCGGCCTGCTGACACTCGCCAACGCTCGCTGCGCCGCGGAGAACGTATCCGGACCCAACTACTTCTCCGAATGCGTCATGCCCGACATCACGCCCTATCTCGTCTCGCGCTCGTCATCGTCGGCGCTGGAGTGTCGCTGGCTGGGCTGATGCGCCGCCGGAGTCCGGTCAGCTAAACCGCTGGAGGAGTCGACTGGGCTGCCGCCTCTCCGAACGGCGGCGCGTCCCGCGCTACGCGGTGCGATCGAGGCCCATCGGCGTCCGCTCGCTCGCAAGACGACCTCGCAGCCGCGGATGAGCCGGGTACCGGAGGGTCCAATCCACTAAACGGCAGATACCCACAAGAGCACGATTTCGGGGTCGGGCGTGGCGTAGAGAGGAGGGTCTGCGGTCTGGAACCGCCTTAGCGCCCTTGACGTCAGAACAGGGGGCCCGAAGCATCGGGCCGCTCCCGCGAGCTGGCGGTTACAGCGTGCAGGGAGTCCTTCGCCTGGCTGTGGTCGCAGTGCTCGTGGCGACCGGGACCGTGGCCGGTGGCCCCGCCGGCTGACCGCCCCGGGGATCAAGACGAGGGGCTATTGGACCGATGAGAAGGCGCCACCTAGTTGCGGGGGCGGCCGCGCTCCTGATGCTCTCCTCGATCGCCGGCTGCAGCGGCCCCCCAGGGGGGACGCCAGCCGCCTCCGGGCCGACGCCTGCACCGTTCGCCCTGTCGGTCGACGACCGGAGCTCGTGGGGCGCGCTCGAGGTCTCCATCGGGGATACCGTCGTGGGCCACGTCGGCTGCACCGAGACGCTGACGGTCACGCCGGGCGACCAAGGCGTCCCGCCCCTGCCGTGGACGGTTCGCCTCATTACGTTCAGCGGCCAGGTCGTCGACCAGCGGACCGAGGACGGGGCTGGCGGGCCGAGGTACCTGCTCGTGTGGGACGCGCTGGTCGAGGAGGGGAATCAGCCCGCGCTCGGCCCCGCGCCGGCGTGCGCCATGCCGAGCGCGAGCATCGCGCCGCTGCCGACCGCCGGGCTGACCAGCGCGGCCGCGAACGACGCCGGCACGCGGCTCCTCGCCGGCCGGCGCGCGGGGGCGGTCACGCTCCAGACGGCGACCATCGGGCGGCTGGCCACGTACGCGACGGTCGCCGGCGTGGACCCAGAGACCTTCGTCTGGGCGCTGACCTACTCCGGCGCGTTCGCCGACCCGTCGGCATGCGTGGCGTCGCCACCGTCCACGCCATGCCCGAGCCAGGCTTCGGCACTGGTCATCCTCGACTTCGATACCGGGGCCGAGCTGTCGGTCGCGATCCCAGCGCCGCAGCGCTGACGGTCCCGACGCTCGGGGCCGCCGAGGCTCGGTCTGCCGGGCCCTCCCCGTCTGCCCTCTTGTTGCCGGTCGCCGGTCGTAGACATATGCTTGGCTCATGGTAGGACGAGTAAAGCAACGCAGGCGCGGCTACACGCGCGTCAGCGCGAAGCACCAGGTGACGCTCCCGGTGGCCGCCCTCCGCGATGCGGGCATCCGGACGGGCGACACGCTGCGGGCCGAGGTCCGCGGGCCGGGCGAGGTCGTTCTGATCCGCGACGAGGACCCGCTCGACCGGTTCGCGGGGGCCCTGACGGGCGCCTACGAACCGGGCGAGTTGGACGACCTGCGCGGCGAATGGCGCTGACCGTCCTCGACGCGGGGGTCCTGATCGCCGCCCTCGACGCCTCGGACACGCACCACGAGGCGTCGATCGCGGTCCTCCGCGCGGCCCGCGAGTCGGGCGACGCGCTCGTCGTGCCGGCATCCGCCTATGCCGAGGCGCTCGTAGGCCCGAGCCGCCGGGGCGCCGAGGCCGTCGCCACGGTCGACGCGTTCATCGACGCACTGCCGGCCGCCGTCGAGCCCGCGACGCGAGAGGTGGCGCGCGAGGCGGCGGCGCTTCGGGCGACGCACGGGCGATCCCTTCGGCTCCCGGACGCGCTCGTGGTCGCCACCGCGGTGGTGCTCGGCGCCGACAGGCTGCTGACCACCGACGCGGAGTGGCCTCAAACCATCGTGGCGGTGGAGGTTCTCGGCGGCAGCCGGTGACGTCGGTTCTGGCGGGCCGATCCCTGGCATCCAGACCATCTCCGGGGCACGTCGAGCCGAACGCCCCTGGCCGCCGCGATCGAGCGTGCGAGAACGGCCGGGCCCCAAGGGGACCCGGCCGCTCGTTCGTGGCTGGCGGTCCTGAGACCGCCTCCCGATCAGTGCTGGGCGACTTGCCGATGGAGTGACAGCCCGCCCTGCTGGAACGCCTCGCCCGGCTGCCAGGGGGTGCCGAAGATGGGGAGCAGCCAGCGGTCGAGGCCGATCCAGCCCGCGTTGCGCCAGGCCAGGACGATGAAGATCGCGAGGAAGGCGAGGATCGGGTTCGTGCTGACGGAGCCCGCGAGCATGTAGTTCGCGTTCATGACGATGCCGAAGAAGGCCGCGACGCCGGTGAGTGCGCCGACGGCCAGCCCGACGCCGACGAGGATCTCACCGAACGTCACGACGTAGCTGAAGACGGCCGCGTTGGGGATCACGAAGCCGTTGAGGAAGCTGGCGTACCACGCCTGCACCGCAGGGTGCGCGCCGGTCGCCTCGGCCGCACCGCCCTTGGCGAAGCCGGCCAGCGCGGTGCCGGCCTTGGCGCCCACCCAGGACGACGAGCCGAGCTTCTCCAGGCCTGCGCTCAGCCACTCGTAGGCCAGGTACAGGCGCACCACCAACCAGATCCAGGACGCGCGCCGGTCGGCGAACAGGAACCGGGCCAGGGCCGGCTCCCGCAGCTCGTCCGGGGCATGGGGGGCGCTGGTGGTCACTGCCATGAATGTTGCCTCCTGTTCACGACCGTCCGGCCATCGCCGGTACGGCCGCATGGGGCGCTTCGGCGTCCGCCTCGGATGCGAGGGGCGCAGGGGTGCGCCATTCCGAGGATGGCTCCGGAGTCGTCGCGAGTGCGGATGTGCTGCGGAGCACGTCGAGCAGCGCCACGCGGGCCCGCAGCCAGCCCTCGTGCAGCGCGCAGACCGGCCCGCCCGTCACGATCGCGCAGCTCGTCCGGTTGTGGAGGACGCACTGGTTCTCGCGGAGCGGACCTTCGATCGCCACGATCACGTCGAGCAAGGAGGGCGGATCCGGCGGCTCCGCCCAGCGGTAACCGCCGCTCGGCCCGAACGCCGAGTCAACCCAGCCCGCGTGCACCAGGGGTGCCAGCGCCTGGCCGAGGAACCCCGGCGTGGTGCCGATGGCCGCAGCCAGCTCGTCGCCCTTCCAGGTGACCGGCTCTGCCGCCAGGGCTCGCAACGCCTGCAGCGCCAGATCGGTCCTTCGGGTGATCTCAAGTCTCACAGTCCGAGACTAGGAGACTGCCCCACCGACCCTTAGTCCCGTCCTTCTCACTCGGGCGGGTCGCTTTGGCAATACTTCGGGATCCGAATGGATGCGCCGGAGGGGGTCATCTAGCCCGGCGTGGCGGCTGGGCGTCGGACAGCGGCGAGCGCGAACCGGCGGCCCTGGCGCCCATCGAGGCCGCTGTGCATCCGGCGGCCCGTCCCTCCAACGCAGACGCACGGCGGGCCACCACGCGGAAGCCCTCGGACGTCGCGGCGGTGCGGGGTCCGCGGCGTGGGCTGTCCCCACTGACCCGACGCTGCAACGCCAGAGAGGGCGTCGCGGTAACGCGCCTGCAATGCTCGGGCCCCGACGCTGGGGCCACGCCGCGCAGCCTGCAGGGCAAACCGCGCCAGGCGGCGGCTCGTCATCCGGGGGACACCTCGACGGAGCATCGATGATCGAGGTTCGCGGGACGCACATGTGCGCCTCCGAGGACCGTCCGGTATAGCTGCCGGCGGACGGATCGACCGTTACCGGATCCGTCTGGGGAGCCGCAGGCGTGGTAGATGCCTCCGCCACCACGGAAGGAAGCGCACCGATGACCCACAGGAAGTTAGCCGCGCTGGCAGCCTCGGCCGTCGCGGTCATGATCCTCATCGCGTCCAGCTACTCCATCGCCGTCGGCGCCACGACGGCGGTGACGATCTCGACGACGTCGCTGCCGGCCGGCGAGCAGGGCGTCGCCTACAGCCAGGCGCTGGCCGCCACGGGCGGCGCCGCCCCGTACGCGTGGTCGGTCTCCGCGGGCGCGCTGCCGGCCGGCCTGGCGCTCGACGCCTCGACCGGCCAGATCAGCGGCACGCCGACCGCCGCCGGCACCTCGGCGTTCACCGTCCGCGTCGCCGACTCGACGACGCCGACCGCCCTGACCGCGACGCAGGACCTCTCGATCGCCGTCGCGGCCCCGGTGGCCGTCTCCACCACCGCCCTCGCGCCCGGCACCCAGGGCGTCGCCTACAGCCAGGCGCTGGCCGCCACGGGCGGCGCCGCCCCGTACGCGTGGTCGGTCTCCGCGGGCGCGCTGCCGGCCGGCCTGGCGCTCGAC
>JAJYGO010000215.1:6607-10297 GCA_021785115.1 Chloroflexota bacterium
GCGCTCGACGCCTCGACCGGCCAGATCAGCGGCACGCCGACCGCCGCCGGCACCTCGGCGTTCACCGTCCGCGTCGCCGACGCGCTCGGCGGCGTCGCGACGCAGGACCTCTCCATCGCCGTCGGCGCCACGACGGCGGTGACCGCCCCGGCGATCACCAGCGCTCCCAGCGCGACGTTCACGGTCGGCCAACTCGGCAGCCAGACGATCACCGCGACCGGCGTGCCGACCCCGTCGATCGCCGAGAGCGGCGCCCTGCCGGCGGGGGTCACCTTCACCGACAACGGAGGCGGCACGGCAAGCCTGTCGGGCACGCCGGCGGCCGGACCGGCCGGCAGCTACGTGCTCACCCTGACCGCCTCGAACGGCGTCAACCCAGCGGCCACCCAGACGTTCGTCCTGACCGTGCAGCCAGCCCCGTCCCCCAGCCAGGGCCCGACAGCAGCAATGACGGAGCCAGCCCCGTCCCCCAGCCAGGGCCCGACAGCAGCAATGACGGCGCTCGGCGACCTTGCGCAGGCCGTTCAGGGCGTCGGGCCGGGCAGGAGCCTGGCCGCCAAGATCTCGGCCGCCCAGAACGCAGTCGCAGCCGGCGACACGCACGGCGCGTGCGGCGTGCTCGGTGGCTTCATCCACGAGGTCTCGGCCCAGTCGGGCAAGAAGATCCCGGCTGACCAGGCCGCCCAGCTCATCAGTGACGCCCGGCAGGTGCTGACCGACCTGGGCTGCTGAGCCGACGGCCACGCGGCGCGGACCGGTCCCCGGCCCGCGCCGGCCAATCTGACCGCAATGAACGGGCCCGCCGCAGTCGGCGGGCCCGTCTTCATCGCGGCAGCCCGAGGCCCGTCGACATCCGGCGGGCGTCGCCCCGGCCGGCCCCTCGCTCGGTGGGGGAGCCTCTGCCTCGGCGGCCGTGGACCGCACGCTCGACCCCTCTCGCCCCGACCGGACTCCTGATCCGGGCGGGGCGCCTCCGGCCCCGGACGTCCGGGGGCGCGGATGGGCGGCTTCCGTGGTCAGGAGGGGGCCAGTCGGTCACCGGGTCGCAGCCGTCGCGGCGTACGCTCAACCGGCTCCGGCCGTCCCAGGAAATACCCCTGCCCATACCCGACGTCGAGCTCCCGCAGCATCGCGGCCTCCGCGCGGGTCTCGATCCCCTCTGCGATCACCGCGCACCGGGCGCGATGCGCGAACTGCGCCAGCCCGGCGACCATCGCCTGGCGAGTCAGGTCCCGGTCCACGTCGCGGACGAGGCTGATGTCCACCTTGAGGAACTTCGGCCGCAGCTCCACGACGTGGCGCAGGCTCGCGAAGCCGGCCCCTGCGTCGTCCACCGCGAGGCTCACGCTCGGGCCGAGGTTCGACACCGCGGAGAGCAGGGCAGCGTAGTCGTCGATCGCCTCGTGCTCCGTGACCTCGAGGACCAGGCGCCGGGGCGAGCCGGAGACGAGGCCCGCCAGCCGGTCCGCAAGCAGTACGACGTCGGGCGAGACGTTGAGGCTCAGCCAGCGGCCGCGCGGCAGCGACCGACCGGCGTCGAGCGCTGCGGCGAGGGTCGCGAGCTCGAGGTCCGGCCCGAGGCCCACGGCCCGAGCCTCGCGGATCATCCGGTCCGGCGGCGTGCCGTCGGCGAACCGGGTCAGCGCCTCGTACCCCACGCGCCGCCCGGTCGAGAGCCCGACGATGGGCTGGAACACAGGCCAGAACGCCCGCTCGGTGAGGACGTGCACGACACGGGCCCTCGCGACCTCGGCGCGGTGCTCGCGTTCGAGCCCCGGGCTGAGCAGGGCGCTCGCGGTGGCGGCGAACTCCGACACGATGGGCAGGTGGTCCACGAGGTGACGGGCGTACGCGCCGTCGGTGGTGCCGATGGCGACGAGGCCCAGCAGGCCGTCGCCGTTGCGGATCGGCGCGAACGCCGAGGCCTGGGTGCCGATCTGCGACATCGCCTCGCCGTAGGCGCCGTCCTCGGGGCGCGCCTGCCAGCTCTCGGACCACGGCCCCTGGAGCGCGCGCCCGTAGAGATAGGCAGCGCGCGCGGTGGGGACCGGTGTGCCCGCCGCGAACGGCAGACCGGCCGGCCCGCCGGAGGCGAGGACGGCCGCGCGCCCCGGCGCCGTGAAGTCGAACACGGCGGCCAGGTCGATCCCGGGCAGTGCCAGCAGCTCACCGCAGATCTCGGCCGCGGTCTCCTCGTCGGTCGGGCCCGGCTGGAGCCGGGCGAGCGCCGCGGCGACCTGCGCCCGCTCGCGGACCTCGGACGCGAGGGCCGACTCGGCCGCCCGGACCACCGTCACGTCGCGCTCGACCCCGACGTAGCCGATGACCCCGTCAGCCGCGGCGCGGATCGGGGAGATCGTCGCCTCCACCTCGTAGAGCGATCCGTCCTTGCGTCGGTTGACGAGGGTGCCGGACCACGACTTCCCGCGCGTCAGCCGTCGCCAGAGGGCCCGGTAGAAGGATGCGGTCTGACGGCCGCTCTTGAGGATCTGGGGGCTCCGGCCGATCGCCTCGACTCGGCTGTAGCCCGACATGCGCTCGAAGGCCGGGTTGACGTAGGTCATCGCGCCCGAGAGATCGGCGATGACGACAGAGTCGGAAGTCTGCTCGACAGCCTCGACGAGGCGGGTCCGCTCCGCCTCGGCCGCCAGTCGCTCGGTCACGTCCTGGGCAATCCCGACCATTCGGACCGGCTCACCGGCCCGGTCCCGGACGATCTCGGCCTCGTCGTTGATGAACCGGACGCTGCCGTCGGGCCGGAGCAACCGGTAGTCCATGGCGTATCGCCCCGTCCCGCTGGCGGCCGCTCGCTCGAACGACTGCGCGCGAGCCCGGTCGTCGGGGTGCACGAACGCGAGGAACGCCTCCGCCGTGCCCGGGATGGCCCCCGGCTCCACGCCGTAGATCCGGTGGAGCTCGTCGGAGCGCAGCGCAGCGCCGGTCGCGAGGTCCCACTCCCAGCTGCCGATGTGGGCGACCCGCTGCGCCTCGGCGAGATTGCGCTCGCTCCGCCGCAGGGCGTCCTCTGCCGCCAGGCGCTTCGTGATGTCGCGGACCGTGCGCTGGAGGCGGCCGTCGGGCAGCTCCACGAAGCTGACCTCGACCCGCAGGCTCGTGCCGTCCTTGCGCCGGTAGCGCCGCTCGACGACCAGACCATCGCCCCGCCGCGTGGCCGCCAGACGGAGGTCCATGTCCTCCGGGGTGAGCGGGTCGTCCTCTGCCCGCAGGTCCGGCGAGGAGCGGCTGAGGATCTCCTCGCGCGCGTAGCCGAGCATCCGACAGACCGCGGGGTTCGCCTCGACGTAGCGGCCACTCGCGTCGGAGACCAGGATGCCGTCGGCCGACTGCTCGACGAGCGCGCGGTAGCTCGCCTCGCTCTCGCGCACCGCCGCCTCGGCCCGCCGGCGCTCAGTGACGTCGAACGAGACGCCGATGGTGCCCCGGATCGTGCCGTCGGGGGACCGGAGCGGCTCGACGCGGACGACGTAGTCGCGGCCCGCGAACACCGCCTCGTAGTTGGAACCGGCTCCGGCGAGCGCCCGGCGGTGGGCAACGATCGCGGGGTCGGAGGGGTCGCTCGTGCCGGCGAACTCCTCGAGCGCGACCCCGGCGATCTCGTCGGGCTGCAGGCCGAGGCTCTCTAGCCCGGCGCCGCGGGAGGAGGTGCAGCGCAGGTCGGCGTCGGTCGAC
>JAJYGO010000480.1 GCA_021785115.1 Chloroflexota bacterium
GAGCAGGTCGGGGTCGCGTCGCTCGGCGAGGTCGAGGCGCACGAGGTCGAGCAGGCCGCGCGCGCCCGCTCGTCCGTCGAAAGCGGGGCCACCGTCATGGCACGAGGGTCACACGCGAGCGCGACACTGCGCCATGCGGCGATAGTCCGGGTCTCCGCCGTCAGGTCCAGTCGCCCTTCGGTGCTGCGGCTGGCGGCGTGGTGACCGGGATCTCTTCGACCGCGTGTACGCATACATCCGCCGGTACCACTGATCGCTCAAGCGCTGGGCGTCTACCAGCTCTCCTCGGGCCGTGCAGGCTCCATCCGACCGGCCTGGTGATGATGAGGTCAGGATCAGCACGGAGGCGCAAGTTCGGTCGCCCGTGGCCTGCCCTTGCGTGGTCGCCGCGGCCTATCGTCCGATTCGCACGCCTTGCGCCTCATTCGAGCGCCGACTCGCAAAGACGCCGTACGCCGTGCGAATCCGGATGAACCTCGCTCGCCTCGATTCATGAACCTCGCTCGCCTCGATTCGATTGACATTCTCCGCTGTCAATCTCGCGTCATTCCGGTGCCAATCTGATGGGTCCCCAACAATCCCTGGTCACCCAAGTGACTGCGGCGGCGCCTTGTGTCAAGACTTGACAAGCCACGCGGCGTGCCCGGATGCGTCCGATCTGCATGTCCGGACTCTTGACAAGCACCCGCATGGCGCCCGATTCCGGGCCGTAGCCCTTGACAACGCCGCTCCGCGGCGCGCATCATGACCGCCTTCGATGCCGTGTCAAGACTTGACACGGCCCTACGCATGTTCGGGTGGTCGCGCGGCGGGAGCGCGGATCGCCCGGGCCAGGCCGTCGGCGGTCGGAGCTGGTCCGACGGCTCGGGCCGCCGCCCTCACGAGAGGTTCCTTGTCCACAGGCGTCGTCGCCACCGTCAAGTCGAAGCTCGACATCGTCGAGGTCATCGGCGAGAGCGTCCCCCTCCGGAAGGCGGGCACGACATGGAAGGGGCTGTGCCCGTTCCACGGTGAGCGCACGCCCTCGTTCGTCGTGACGCCCGCACGGGAGAGCTGGCACTGCTTCGGGTGCGGCCTCGGGGGAGATGTCTTCAGCTTCGTCATGCAGCGCGAGGGAATCGACTTCCCCGCCGCGCTCCGGCTCCTCGCCGGGCGTGCCGGCGTCGAGCTCGATGAACGGACGACGCGCGAGGACGCCCGGAAGCGGCGCCTCCGCGAAGTCCTCGAGGCGGCGATCGCCTTCTACCACGCCGTCCTCACCGAATCGCGGCACGGCCACGCCGCGCTCGACTACCTCCGGGGACGCGGCTTCACCGACGACACGATCGGGACGTACCAGCTCGGCTACGCGCCGGAGGGCTGGGAGACGCTCTCCCGGGCGCTCCGGACGAAGCGGGGCGCGACAGACGACGAGCTGGAGACGGTCGGCCTCGGGATCCGCGGGCGGCGCGGCGGCGTGTACGACCGCTTCCGAGGCCGGATCATCTTCCCGATCCGCGACGCGAGCGGGAACGCGACGGGCCTGGGAGGCCGGATCCTCGAGCACGCAGGCGGTCCGGCGGAGGGAACGCCCGAGCGCGACCGTGGCCCGAAGTACCTGAACTCGCCGGCCACGCCCCTGTTCGACAAGAGCCGGTCGCTCTACCTCATCGACCGCGCTCGCACGGCGATGCGCAAGACGGGCCGCGCCGTGATCGTCGAGGGATACACGGATGCGCTGATGGCGCATCAGGCCGGGTTCTCGAACGTCGTGGCAGGGCTCGGGACTGCGCTGACGGCCGCGCAGGTCGAGCTCGTCACGCGCTACGCGCCATCGATCGCGCTCGCGTACGACGTCGATCCGGCCGGGCAGAGCGCGGGGACGTTCGGGGCGACCGAGCTGACCGCACTGATCTCGGAGATCCAGCAGAGCCGCGCCCCGATCGGACTGACCGAGGTCGGCGTGGTCCGGCTGCCCGAGGGCCTCGACCCGGACGAGGTGATCCGGGACGAGCGAGCGACCTGGGAAACGGCGACGGCGGCGCCCCAGCCGATCATGGACTACCTCATCGACTACTTCGCGGCCCGTCACGATCCGCGGACGGTGCCCGGACGCAAGCGCCTCGTCGAGGCCGTCGCGCCCACGCTGCGGCACATCGGCGATCCGGTCGAGCGGACCGCGTACGTCCAGGCGCTCGCGCGGCGGAGCGGTGTCGACGAGCGGACGGTCCTCCAGGTCCTCCAGCGTCCCGATTCGTCCCGGCCGGGCGCGGCAGATCCCGGCGCGACGGGACACGGGACCGGACGGTTCACCGCGGACGCGGTCCTCGCCGCTCGCGAAGGTGGCGATCCGGCGGCCGCGGCGCGGACGATCGATCCGATCGAGCAGGAACTCCTCGGGCTCATGCTGCGCCTGCCGGAGATCCGGCTCGCGCACGTCGGCCTCCCGGCCGAATCGCTGCTCACGACGCCGGCGCGCGAGCTCTGGCGAGCCCTTCTCATGGCCGACCGGCAGGCGAGGGAGGCGAATCCGGACGAGTGGGGCGCGCCGCTGGACACGTTCCTGCGCGAACTCGACCCGGAGCTGGGGCTGGTGGCGCGCGGCCTGCTGCTTCGCGACCGCCCCGAGCTGTCGAGCGACCGGGCCGCGCGAGCGGTCGACCAGTGCCTCATCAACCTCGAGCGCCGTCACGTCGACGAGGAGCTTGACTTCCTTCGCGCGGACCTGGCGGACCTGGAGTCCCGGCACGCGGCCCCGGCGGACGGTGCCCGCGACCCCGGCGAGCTCGAGGCGCTCCACGACCGAATCAGAACGCTTCAACGGGAGCGCGCCGACCTGGATCGCCGGGCGGCCGCTTCCACCATGTTGATACGAACCGACAGGACCGCAGTGGGAGAACCCGCATGACGATGGACCCGTCCGACAAGGTGCTCGTCGCCTCCGTGCTGGAGCGCGATCGGCGCCGCCGCGGCATCGACGACGAGGTGTCGCCGAAGGACAGCGACGAAGAGATGGAGGGCGGTCCGGAGATCGCCGCCGCCGAGCTCGGCGTGGACGTCGCCGTCGACGACGGCGACCGCGGGCCGTGGCAGGAGCCGCCTGCCCAGCTCGAGGAAGAGGCCGAGGAGCCGACGCCCGAGGAGATCGAGGCGCTGTCGGCCGACATGATCGGCATCGACGACCCGGTCCGGATGTACCTGAAGGAGATCGGCAAGGTGCCGCTCCTGACGGCGGAGGAAGAGGTCGTCCTCGCCAAGGCGATCGAGCTCGGCGAGCAGATCGCGGAGGAGCCCTGGAAGGGCGTCCTCCAGCTGTTCGAGTGGACGAAGAACGACACCGAGCGCAAGACGCGGACGCTGCACCCGCAGCACCGCCTGCCCTACGGCCGCGAGTCCGAGCGAATCGTCCGGGCGGCGTTCGGGCAGGCCGCGGCCGACGAGATGCTGGCGCAGGTCCCGGACCTCCACCTGGTCAAGGCGCAGCGCGAGGCGACCGGGGAGGGGACCAAGGCTCTCCTCAGGGAGGCCAAGTCGCGCGTCCAGGCATACAACGAGCAGCCAACGGCGGACGCCTTCACCGGCCTGGTCGACTTCGCGTTCGTCTCGGTCCACAACGGCGACCTCGACTCGCGCGACAATCCCGGGCTCCGCGCGCTCTACGACTGGTCGCGCGAGGTCGGGCACGACTACCTGCGGCGCTGGATCGAGGCCGGCAACGACTACGAGCTCCTGCTCGAGATGGGCTGGGACCCGACCGTGCCGGCCGGCACCAAGCTGCGCGAGCGGCGCGGCGTGCTGGTGCGCATGGGACGCGACGCGCGCGAGCAGCTGACGAGCGCGAACCTGCGCCTCGTCGTGTCGATCGCGAAGAAGTACATCGGGCGCGGCATGAGCTTCCTGGACCTCATCCAGGAGGGGAACATCGGCCTCATCCGGGCGGTCGAGAAGTTCGACTACGAGAAGGGCTACAAGTTCTCGACCTACGCGACGTGGTGGATCCGGCAGGCGATCACCCGGGCGATCGCGGACCAGGCCCGGACGATCCGGATCCCGGTCCACATGGTCGAGACGATCAACCGGCTGATCCGCGTGTCGCGCGGCCTTCTCCAGGAACTGGGACGCGAGCCGACGGTCGAGGAGATCGCCGACGCGATGTCCAAGGGCCAGGAGATCGTGGTCACACCCGAGAAGGTCCGCGAGATCATCAAGGTCAGCCAGGAGCCGGTGTCGCTCGAGACGCCGATCGGCGAGGAAGAGGACTCCCACCTGGGCGACTTCATCGAGGACCGCGCGGCTCTGGCACCGGCCGAGGCTGCGTCGCACCAGCTGCTCAAGGAGCAGGTGGAGGCGGTGCTCGACTCCCTGACGGGTCGCGAGCGGCGCGTGCTCCAGCTCCGCTTCGGCCTCGAGGATGGGCGAGCCCGGACCCTCGAGGAGGTCGGCAAGGAGTTCAACGTCACCCGCGAGCGGATCCGCCAGATCGAGGCGAAGGCCCTCCGGAAGCTGCGCCACCCGAGCCGGTCGCGCAAGCTCAAGGACTACCTGGAGTAGCGTGGCCGACCTCGACAGCGGCTCCGGCAACTTCGGCAGGACACGGCCCGGTCTCCCCGACGGGGGGCCGGGCCGCAATCGCGAGGGAGCGCGCCGGCCGACGGACCGGGCCAGGTCGACGCACGGGGACGGGCCAGCACAGGAAGGCAGGCCGGCGCCGGACGACCGCCTGACGGAGGCAACCGGGCCGACGCTCGACGGAAGCCGAGCCGTGGACGTCACGCCCCGGGCAGGTCGCGCCGCGCAGGGCTGTTCGAAGTCGTCATCGAAGGGGGTGCGCAGGAGTGCCGCTCAACGCCTACGGAGTGCTCGCCACGTTCATGGCCGCGGGCACGATCATCGGATCGACGGTCGGCTGGTTCGTGGGCCCGCGGCGGTGGACCTCTGCCGTCGTGCCCGTGCTCGCCGCGATCGCGTCCCTCGGGACGTTCGGCCATCGGCTCAGGATCGGGTTCGGACCCACCGTGCCGCTCTTCGGCTTCGAGGTCCACGCGTTCTCGGACCTCGGGTTCGCCGCGCTGTTCGCGCTCGCCGCTGCCATCGCGCAGCGGACCATTCTCGCGGCACGGGCCGGTCGGACTACCGCCGGCGGCTGACAGACGGGCACGCGACCACGAGCGCCTGACCGCCACACCGCTAGCTCACCCCGTCACTCGGGCGCCTGGCCGCCGAGGCCCGATCGAGCCCCGCGGGTGACGGGACCGCCGGCGCCCGAACCGGACCACCTGCGCCTGACCGGACACGACCTGCGCCTGACCGGACCGCTGGCACCTGACCGAACCACCTGCACCTGACCGGCTCGACCGGCCGCGCGACCGCGACCACCTGCGGCCCGCGACCGCCGAGGTCCACCGCCATCGACCGACACGGTCGATCGTCGGCGAAGTGCTGGTCAATCGCGCGCGAGGCCGGCCGCTGGACAATCGAGGCATGCCGGCGCGCGAGGACCCGATCGATGCGGCGGCGCGACGCGTGCGTGCCGAGGTCGCGGAGGCCGCCCGTGGGTTGCGTGCCGCGCGGGTCGAGCGTGGTCTGAGCCAGTCGGACATCGCGCGAGCGGCCCATGTGTCCGGAAGCCTCGTGAGTCGCATCGAGCACGGCGAGGTCCCGGGCGTTCCCGCCCCGACGCTCGCGCGCCTGCTCGCGGCAGTCGGGCTCGAGCTCGCCGTCCGCGTGTACCCCGCGGGAGAGCCGATCCGGGATCGGGCACACCTTGCTTTGCTCGGCCGTTTCCGGGCCGCGATCGGGTCGCGGTGGAGATGGCGGGTGGAAGTTCCCGTGGCTCCGCATCTCGATCGGAGCGCGTGGGACGCGGTGATGGCGTCGAACGGGGTCCAGGTCGGCGTCGAAGCGGAGACTCGATTGCGCGATGTGCAGGCCGTGCAGCGGCGCGTCTCGCTGAAGCAACGCGACTCGGCGTTCGAGTGCGCGGTGCTGGTCCTCGCTGACACTCGGAACAATCGCGGGGTCGTCCGCGAGTACGCCGACATCCTCGCTGCCGCGTTCCCGACGGCGACCGCTGCCGCTCTTGCCGATCTTCGCGCCGGCAACGCGCCCCGGTCGAACGCCCTCGTGCTCATCTGAGTCGGGGGCCGCCCAGGAGGAAGTGCCGTTGTCCGTTGACGGCCGTCTTCCGTGTGCGGGTGACCGGCGGCGATGGGGAGGCGCGCGCCCGCCGGCTTTGCATCACGTTCATGCTGGCGACCGATGGGCGAGGCGACTCCGCGGCCGGCATGTCGCCTTCGTGAGTCTGCTGCATGGAATCGCCGTCGAGCGCGGTCTTCCGGTCGGTCTCGTGAATGGCGTGCACGAATGCGACGCGTATTCCCCGGTCGCGCTCGCCGACATATGGCCGGATGGGGTCAGGGGGCGGTCGCCTGGTCGGCAGCATGAGTCACGTTCAAGCCCGGGCCGGACTCGTGAGCCTGATTCACAAAGCCGACGCCGCTCAGGGCCTGCCGCGTGCCGCCGCGCTTCGCTCGCGGCCGCGCGCCTGGCAAGCGCTGTAGTCGCCCTGCCGCTTGCCGCCGCGCTCCTCTTGCGGGCCACGAAGCGATTGCGGCCTCGCGCCTGCCAAGAGCTGGCGTCGGGCGCCAGCCTGGCGTCGGCGCGGCGCGACACCGCGACGACGCCCGAACCGGGCAGTCGGCAAGCCGCGACTTACCCCTTCGTCGAACCCAGCGTGAGGCCGCGGACGAACTGCCGCTGCAGTGCAAGGAAGACGATCACGGTCGGGATCGCGGCCAGCAGCGAGCCAGCCGCCAGCAGGTTGTTGTTCACGAAGAACGCGCCCTGGAGGTTCTGGAGGGCCGACGTGATCGGTCGCTTCACACCCGTGGACATGAGCATGAGCGCCCAGAAGAAGTCGTTGTAGATCCACGTGAACTCGAGCGTCGCGAGCGCGGCGAGGGCGGGCGTGCAGAGCGGCAGGATGATTTTGCGGTAAATCGTCCAGACGCCCGCGCCGTCGACGAGGGCTGCCTCGGTCAATTCCTTCGAGATCGTCCGCATGTAGTTGCTCAGCACGAACGTGCAGAACCCGGTCTGGAATATGACGTGGATGAGGATGACCCCGAAATACTGGTCGTACATGAGCCCGTTGTCGCTCGGGAACCCGCCGTACAACGGCAGATGCGCGAGGTTCGGCAGCGGAATCGCGAGGTACAGCCAGTAGAGCGGAACGATGATGACCTGTGGCGGGAGCAGGTTTCCGGCCGTGAACATCATCAACAGCAGCAGGTTGAACCGGAAGGTGAATTTCGAGACGGCGAACGCGACGAGCGACGCGAGGAACAGCGCGAGGATCACCGCCGGGATGACGACGATGAGCGTGTTCACGTAGTAGTAGGGGAGCTTGGCGAGGCTCCAGACGTTGATGAAGTTGTCGAGCGTGAGCGTGCTCGGCAGCGAGACGTAGCCATGCTGGATCGTGTCGCTCACCGGTCGGAGTGCCGTGTACAGCGCGTACAGCAGCGGCACGAGCCAGGCGATCGAGACGACGATCAGGAAGGCGTGCAGCAGGATCCGCTGAGGGCGAAGCCGGCGCCGGGTCCGGGCGACGGGAATGGCGCGCGCGGTCGACGTGATCGCGGTCATGCGGCCTCCCTCATGACGCGACTCAGGTACACGACGATCGGCACGATGGAGATGACGAGCAGGACGACCGCGATCGCCGACCCGAACCCCACGAGGTTCGCCTCGCTGATCGAGTTGTTCGTGATCAGCGTTGAGAGCAGCTCGAGGCCGTTCTTGCCGTGGTTGATGATGTACGCGATGTCGAACGCGCGGAGCGATTCAATGACGGTGACGACGACGATCACGGTGTTGATCGGCGCCATGACCGGGAAGATCACGTGGAAGAACGTCTGCGGCTCGTTCGCACCGTCGATCGCGGCCGCCTCTCGGAGCGTCGGGTCCACGCTCTTCAGGCCGGCCAGGTACAGGATCATGATGTAGCCGACGTGACGCCAGCTGGCGGCGACCAGCACCGCCCACAGGTTGATGGTCGGGTTCCCGAGCCAGTCGATCGCGTTCGTCTGCCCGGTCCGCCCGAGGATCCCATCGATCAGCCCCGAGCTCCCCGGCGCGTACTGCAGCTCCCAGATGAACCCGACCACGGCGAGCGACAGGACGACCGGCAGGAAGAACGCGTTCTGGTAGATCGCACTGCCGCGGATGTCCTTGTCGAGCAGCACCGCGAGAAACATGCCGAGCGGCGTCGCGATGCAGACGAAGAACAACAGCCAGATCAGGTTATGGCTCAGCGCTGGCCAGAAGAAGATGTACTGGGTGAACAGGAAGACGTAGTTCTTCAGGCCGACGAAGTTGTCCGCGGTGATCGGCCCGACCATTCGCCAGTTCGTGAACGACAGGCCGATCGAGGCCAGCGTCGGAAGCCAGATGAAGACGATGTCGAGGATGGCCGGGATCCCGACCATCAGTGCGAGGACGACCTTGTCGCGGGTCGTCAGCAGGCTGTAGCGCCGCCTCGCGGTGGCGAGAGCGGACCGGCCCGCCCCCGTGGGTCCCACGGGGGCGGTGACGGGTTCGACGCGCCGGGGCTCGTCCACTGGACTTGGCGCAGGATCAGACGTTCGGCGGCAGCGAATCCCAGAAGTTCTGGATCTGGGACTGGAGTGCGGTCGTGTCCTGGCTCGGGTTCGAGAGGAACTTCGAGAGGAACGACTGCATGCCGTTCGCGCCCGCGAAGTCCGGCCGCGAGTCGCGGTCCAGGAACTGCGTGATCTTCTTGGCCTGGCTGACGATCTGCACGGCCTTCTTGTCGAGGGCGGTGTAGCTGCTCGTGTCGGTGTCGTTGGCCGTCGGGATCAGGCCCGTGCCCTGCTTGAACATGAGCAGCTGCGTCGAGCCCTTCCCCCAGAACTCCAGGTAGGCCTTCGCGTTGTTCATGTCCTGCTGGAGCGTGCGGGACTTCTTGCTCATCATGATGACGTCGATCGGCGCGTCGAGCGCCTTCTCGGCGTCGTACTGCGTGCCGAGGTCCGGCCACGCGAAGAAGTCGAGGTCGGCAAGGTCCGACGGGCTGCCGGCGGCGGTGAACTCCTGCGAGACGAACAGGCCGAGCATGTACATGCCGGCCTTCTTCTGGATCAGCTTGTCCGCCGACTGCTGCCAGGTGAGACCCGCGAACTGCGAGTCGCAGTAAGGAAGCAGTTCCTTCCACTTGTTGAAGACCGCCGTGACCTTCGGGTCCGTCCACTTCTGCTTGCCCGTCAGCAGGCCGACGTGGAAGTCGTACCCGTTCAGGCGAAGGTCGAGGATGTCGAAGGTCCCCATGGCCGGCCAGCCGTCCTTGTCGCCGAAGGCGAACGGGATCAGGCCGTCCTTCTGCATCGTCTGACAGAGCGTGAGGAGGTCGGTCCAGGTGGTCGGGATCGTGTAGTTGTGCTGCTGGAAGACGCTCTTCCGGTAGAAGATCGCCCACGGGTAGTAGTCGATCGGGACGCCGTACACGTGCCCGTCGTTGCCGGTGACGGCCGTCGCGAAGGCCGACGTGAAGTTGCTCTTCACGGACGACCACACGTCGTCGATGGGCGAGACGAGACCCTGATCGGCGAAGAACCGCATGCGGTAGCCGGAGAACCAGAGGAAGTCGTCCTGCGGGGTGCCCTGCAGGTACGAGGTGATCTGGTCCTGGAACGTGTTGTGGTCGACCGTGTTCATCTGGACCTGGACGCCGGTCGCCTGCGTGAACGCCTGGTTGATGAGGTCCATGCCCTTGTGGGGGGCCGGGTCCGAGTTGTTGCTGCCGACCGTCACCTGGCCGGTCCCCTTGGCGATCGATCCGCCGGGAGCCGCCGATCCACCGGCCGCGGACGACCCTGCCGGCGCCTTGCTCGACCCGCCGCCCGCAGGCTGTGTCGTGGCGCCCGCGCCGCACGCCGCGAGGAAGGCTGACACGCCTGCGGCGCCGGCGATGCCCGCCATGCCCTTGAGGATGGAGCGCCGGGAGACGTGGGCGGCGCCGACGTCGGGCAGCGGCGCGCCTCCGGGATTGTCGCCTGAGCTGGCCGCCATTGGTTCCGCCTCCTCTTGCCTCGAGCCAACAGAAAACGACAGGAACCCGGCGATTGTCCGCTCCGCCGTACGCCGATGTCAATAGGTTCAACATCATCCACCACACACCCTCACTGCCGACGTTGACTTCTGTGCGGGTCCGATGCATCCTGTTGCCGCTGTATC